>NZ_JABWRA010000012.1:0-136590 GCF_014268705.1 Pseudomonas sp. SWRI179
TCAGGACCATTGTGGGAGCGGGCTTGCTCGCGAAGGCGTCAGCACATCCAACATCACTGCAAACTGACCCTCCGCCATCGCGAGCAGGCTCCCACAGGGGATATTGAGTGTTCCTTAGCTTTGCATGCAGCTCAGGACCATTGTGGGAGCGGGCTTGCTCGCGAAGGCGTCAGCACATCCAACATCACTGCAAACTGACCCTCCGCCATCGCGAGCAGGCTCGCTCCCACAGGGGAAATTCAGTCGTCGTTAAACGACGCTGCAGCATCCCTTTCACCCGGCGGACCGGGCCTTTGCAGTGTGGAACAGTTCGAGCCATGGCCCGGTCCGTCGAGTTGGGCCTCGACGAAGGCAAATGCATCGTCCAATGAACCATGCAGCACCCCGTCATGCCCCAGGCCTTCATACGTCCGCCAGGTGACGGGGTTGCCAGCGGCACACAACGCCGTGGCGACCGCATATTGGCGCACGGGCGTGATCGTTTGATCAGCCAGGCCGGTGGCGATGAATAACGGGAATCCAATCGATGCCTGTGGCATGTCGGTCGAGGGGATGCGCACCGCCATCAATGCCTCGGGGGAAATGGTCAAAAGCTCGGCAAACGAATCGATCTGCAACGCTTTGGATTTGCGGGCAATGTCGCGACTGCAGCCCTCCCGGGCAACACTTAGCAGTTCAAGGCCTCTGGTCGTAAGGATGTCCTCGACCCGTGGCCCGTCCTCGCGCAAGCCGCCGGACGCCAATGCCAGGAACAGCGTATTGGACTGGCGCGGCGGCAACGCAATGGGACCATGGGGAAATGTGCTGTTCGGGGCCGTGACTACTGCGCCGCGGATAGGCAGCTCCGGCGCATAACCACCGGCCAGGATCGCCGCACCCAACGCCGCCCCTCCTCCCTGGGATTGCCCGGCCAAAAACATGCGATTGGCAATCAGGCCTGGCCTGATGGAACGCGCAGCGCGAATCGCATCCAGGACAGAGCGTCCCTCGGCCTGCCAGAACGTATAGGGATGCGGCCCTGGCCCTCCCAGGCCCTGGTAATCGGTGGCGACCACAGCGAACCCGCGCGCCAGCCAACGATTGATATACGCCCCATCACGCTCGCGCCATCCAGCCCAGGACGGTGCGCAGGCGTCGGCAATCCCCAGCGTTCCGTGGGCCCAGGCCAGCAACGGCCAGCCTTGCGGCGGTGGCTCTCCAGCCGGCAGGTACAACGCCCCGCTGACCGGAACGAGTCCGGAGTGCCAGCGCTCGTCGGTGGAGCTATAGAGCAGGCGCAAAGCCTGCCCGGCGGCGGGCATCTGCGGCGGCACCGCCAGCGTCTCGCTTCGCAGCAGCACACCGGGCAGCGCGGGCATTGCTTCAGGCCAGCGATAAAACGCCGACAGCTCCCTGTCTCCCGCGTCAGGACCGACGGGGAGCGTGCCTGCCGCCGAGGCGCTGGCCGTCATGACGCTGAATATCCCGAGGCAGATCCGCGCAAAATTCGCGATACGGCACAGGTTCATGGGAAGTTCGCCTGAGCGCAAAGTGCCCTGCGCAAAGCGCTGCCCTGCGCACCGATCACATCGCGCACGACCGGCGCCACCTCATTGAATCGGACAAACCCGTGGGTCATGTTCGCAAGCACTTGCAGGTGGGTCGCCACGCCCGCGCGTTCCAACCGATCCGCCAGCTCCCGGTTTTCATCCAGCAACGGGTCCAGTTCGCCCACCACCAATCGCACGGGTGGCAGGCCGGCCAAGTCAGCGATGATCGGCTGTACCCGCCAGTCATCCTCATCATCGACCAGGTAACTCGCCCAGTAGGCGCTCATAGTCTCGACCGACAGATTCTGCCCCCCATACCCACCCAGCCTTCGCCAGGAATCGGAGCCCAGGTCGCGCGAGTAACTGCCATAGAACAGCAGCAACTGCCGCAGCCCATCACACCCTGCATCCCGTAGCGCAAGTGCAGCGCCCAAGGCCAGGTTGGCGCCTGCCGAATCCCCGCCCAAGGCATAACCGCGCACAGGGCAATCGGTGATTGCCCCGAGCTTGATCACCCGGCTGACGATCGACACCACTTCGTTGAACGCCACCGGAAAACGATATTCCGGCGACAACGCATAATCGATGGACAGCACCGCCAGGCCACTGTCACGCACCAGTTGGCGCAGCGGTGCATCCCAGCCGGCGAGCGAACCGTGACGAAATCCTCCGCCATGGCAGTAGAACATCAAGCAAGGCGCCTCATCGCCCTCCGGCCAATAGAGCTTGCAGGGCACCGTTCGGCCATCGACAGCAAAACCCAAGGTGCGCTCATAGGACAGCGGCACGCTGCGGCGCGCCGCCCAGGCATCGATCCGCTCCAGTTGCGCCCGGACACGTTGCACGTCCCCCTGGACAACCGGTAGCAGCCCTTGTTCGCGCAGCGTCGTGGCCACGGCCACCAGGTCAGGGTGAACCGGCGGCGGTGAACCCGCCGCCCCGCTTGCAACGCAACTCATGGCCGGGGGTCCTCGCCGACTCCAAGTGCGTCCAGCAGGATGAACGCCCATTGAGCCCCGTGCATGTCCCGGTCCTGCAAGGCGCCCTGAACCACTGGACGCGGCAGGCTGATCTTGATCACGCTCAACGCCTCGATGGGAAAAACGCTGATCGACTGCGCAGGCCTGCGGAACAGCTCGGCAATCGCGGGGGCTTGCAACTTTGGCTCCGCGGCCAGTTGCGCGAAGGTGTCCGCGTCCTTGCAGAACACATCGATGGTCAGGGAAAACGGCCCGGCGTTCTTGGAGCGGATCTCATAACCCAATGTTTGAAGTGTGTTCATTTCACGCGCCCTCGACTGTCTTGATAGAAAACCGGAAAGGTGCCAACGGATCCGCCACGACCATCACATGACTGAGCACGAACTCATGCACCACGCCCCGGTCCATCGAGGCCGGCGAGAAAGGAAACGCGTGGGTGGGCAGGTCTTTGTCGCCAGGCAACGGAAAGTGCAGCAGGTAAGGATTGAGCAACGCGACCATGTCCTGGGTGCGCTCGGCGGTCGCCGACGTCGCGATGGCCATGACGCCGATTTCCACGGGCGCGCCCACCCGTGACTCAAGCGCTCCCAAGGCTGAATCCTTGCCAATGGCGCGGAACTGCAAGTCATAGTCATCGGCGCCGATGCCCAGGTGCTTTTCGATCCGCTGACGCATGACCGAATCCAGATAGGCCAGCCACTCATCGAAGCGCTCGACGTATTCCGGATCCCGGACAATGCTCATGACCACCGATTGGAAGCCGCACGGCGCCGCCCCCTCCAACTTGACGGTGTAGTCTTCGCTTGGCGTCCAGACCGAACCTTCGACTCGCACGGTCTGTTCGTCCAACGCGGTGTAGACCGCCCCCTCCACGTGCAGTACGCCGCCGGGCTCGACGAGTACGTAGGGGTTGCTGTTTTCATACAGCATGTGGGCCATGACCGAACGCGGGGTGAGCCGGGCGCCCTCACCAATGGCCTTGATGGTGAATCCCGTGTCGTCGATCGCGGCCATTACCACCGCGTTGGCGGGCGTGGTCGTGCAGGACGCGCCGCACTCCAGGATCTTTCCAGCATGCCACGCGGCGCCCTGATGGGCCCCGCGCAGGATGGGCAGCGAAGCCATCACCGCCGTGTCGGTGGAACGTCCTGCCAGGATGATGTCCGCGCCATCTTCAAGCGCATGAATGAAGGGCTCCACGCCCATCAGCGCGACAATGCGCGAGCAGCGTTCGACCAAGGCATCGTCGATGTGATCGAGTTGCAAGGGCTTGATGCGTCCCTGCGCCAACGCTTGTTTCACCACGCTTGCCGGTTGCTCGCTGTAGACGCTCGCGATGCGCACGGCCTGACCGAGTTCGGCGGCGATTTCCTCGCACAGACCGCGCATCAGGTCGACGCCTGCGTCGGAACCACAGGTGCCGCAACTGCCGATGATCAACGGGATGTCCAGTTCCGCCCGCGCCTGCATGAACACGCGCAACTCGGCCCGCAGTATCGAGGCCGAAGCCTTGGTCGTGCCGGTGCCGAGGTAATGGGGACCGGAGTCGGTCGACCCCGCGTCCATTGCAATCACGTCCGGTCGTTCCAGCAGCGCCTGGTCAAACGCCGCCCGTGGGAAACCGGTGCCAATCGCGCCCGTTGGCGTCAGCACTTTAATCGGGGTATTCATGGATTCTCCTTCAAGTCTGTAGGGCGACGTCCGTCAGCGATGACGCAACGGCCAGGCGGGCTACGCCCCTCCAGTACAGCCACCGCACATTGCGCGGCTATCAGATTGGTACGATTGAGCCCCTCGACCGTGGAGGCGCCGACATGGGGCGTCACGATCACGTTGGGGAGTTGGATGAGTTGTTCGGTCACCGCCGAAAGCACCGGCTCCGACTCGCTTTCGAATACGTCGAGCCCTGCCCCGGCCAACCGGTTTTCCCGCAGGGCCCACAGCAGATCCGCATCCCGCACCAGCCCACCCCTCGCGGTATTGATCAACACCGCGGAAGGTTTCATCCGCTTCAGCGCACGGCTATCGATCAACCCATGGGTATGGCGGTTGAGCGGTGCATGGAGGGTGATGAAATCGCTTTCCTCAAGCAGCGTTTCCAGGTCGACAAAACAGCTTCGGGGGATACCTTCGACCTCTGCGTTGTCTGGATGAGGGGTGTAGATCAGCGGCTTGACTTCGAACCCCGACAAGCGCTGCAGTACACCCCGGCCAATCCGGCCCAAGCCGACGACGCCAACGGTCTTGCGGTACAAATCGCCTCCCAAGGGAATCGACCAGTCATTGGCCGACAACCCCAACTGGCAGCGTTTGAGCTGGCGGCACACGGCGAGCATCAACGCCACGGTGTGGTCTGCGACGCTGGCGTCGTTGCCGCCGATGGCGATGGTCGCCACCTTCCCTGCCGCCGCCACCGCCGCCGTATCGACCCGCTCGTAGCCCACGCCACGACGGGCGATGACTTGCAGGCGCGGGAGCCTACTCAGCAGGCTCGACGTGACGTTCGCGTGACCGACGATCCAACCGTCGGCGTCTTCCAGGAGATCGAGCAACTGGCGTTCGCTCAGGTCGCCATCCGCTTGCCCCTGAGCCAGTTGCGCAATAACAACGTTACAGCCGTGGCTCTTCAGGAAGTGCACGGTTTCTGCATCGAAAAACCGCTGTGTAATCACTAGGGTGTGGCGAGGTTTAGACATCACTGGCCTCTCGATATATGTCCGGCAATCAAAATGCGTAATCCAGGTACACCCGGGCTTCCGAGCCAGTGACCACGTTGTCGGGTTGAGCGGACACCAAGGCGACAAAGTCCTGGTCGATTCGGTAATCGATGTAAATCAAACCCACGGAAAGTCCGGAATACTCCTTTTCGTCGAAGCGATAATAAAGACGGTATTCGTTCTGCCGTTCGCGCACGTCGGTGCGTCGGCCACTGAAAGGGTCCGTGGCCTCAAACTCACCTTGTTTGTAAATGGTCATGACTTTAAAACCGTCCAGCGAAGCGCCTAATAACGAATGTCCGCTCAAATCATATTCGGCGCCTATTTGCCAGGTGCGTTCGCCGTCGTTATTAAAGTCGTTTCCGGAACGTGTCCAGGCGTCCATCTTGCCGTCGACGTTATCGCCATGATCGAAATAGGCGTAGCCCAGTCCGCTGGTCAACTCGGCTTTGGTCTCGGAAAATGAAACGCCCAAGCGAAGCTTATCAAGCAATAAACCCACATTGATGTTCAGCCACGTCGCGTCATCGTCATAAGCGGCCTCGCCGGCCTGCCAGTCGCGTTCCCAGATTCGCCCGGCTTTTTCAAACTCATAATATTGAGTGTCCAATACAATGCCGGCTTTATCGCCGAGGGGTGCTTTCAGGGTCAGACCATAACGGGTGTTCTCATTGAAGTCCCGCGATACACCATGGTCGTAACCCAGTTCGATGGCCTTCAAGTCGTATTTAATGCCGTAGGTGTAGAGGTCCTTTATTTCCTCGCCCGACTGGCTCAGCAGGTGTTCGAAGTCTTCCCGGTCCCTAGGAGACGTGCGGTTGATGTAGGCGGTTTCAAACCCCAACGTACCGGGCAGCGGGCCGATGCCCATCTCGGTGAAGTTCAGGTGGGCCCGGCCTCCTTGATAGGATCCCGGCACAATCCGGGTGTCGAGCGTGACCAACGTCCCCGCATCGAACCGGCCCCGGCCTATTTGCGAATCGGCGTTCCAGCCGTCGCCCTCGTAACGCAACTTGAAATAACCCTGGCCGACTTTTGCAAAGCCACCGTTAGTGCCATCGCTGTCGTCAAATAAATCCCGCCCATTGTCTTTGGAGTCGATCATCGCCACGCCATACAACGAGGCATCAAACCCTACAACGCCGGCCCAATAACTGGAGTTATAGTCGAGGATCGCACCAACCCCTGTCCCGCCCAACTCGGCGCCGTCCGGAAAACCACCAAAACGATCTTCGATCAAATCGTTGGATATCCGCGTATTGATATACATCGAGCGAAGATAAGCATTCAACTTGCCTTCATGCTGGAACCTGTCGGGGTTACTGATGGTTGCCGCAAGACAAACATCAGACACAAACAATGTCGACAGCAACGTCATAGCGACGGCGTTAATCGATTTCATCGACCACCTCATCTATTATTTTTATTTTGACGTGAGCAGACGCGAGCTGGCGTCCTTGAAACTTCGGCGCAGAGAACTAACTGATCAGATAATCGCCCGGGTAATTACCGCCGTGACAATCAGGACAAGGCTGCTGCCTATGGCCCAGAGCAGGCAATAGCGTTGCATATCACCCATGTCGCGCTTGATGATCCCGCTGATGAGATACACCGCAGCGACCAATGGGCTGAGTGCATGGACGGGTTGCCCCAACACCGACGCACGGGCTATATGCATCGGGTCGATACCATACTCCGCCCCCGCCGCCCCCAGTACCGGCAAGATGCCGAAGAAGAACGCGTCGTTGGACAACAGGAAGTTCAGCGGCAAAGCCACCAGTGCGGTAATGATGCCGAAGTATTGTCCGCCGCCGTCGGGAATCAGCTGGACGATTTTCCCCGACATGCCGTCGACCATTCCGGTGCCTGACAAAATCCCGGTGAACGCACCTGAAGCGAAGATCAGGGCGATGACCATCAGGACACTTTCAGAATGAGCCGCCACCCGCGCCTTCTGCTCCGACAGGCGTGGATAGTTGATCAACAGCGCCAGGGAAAAGCCCACCATCATCAACATGGGCAAAGGTGCCAGCCCTGTCGCCATGGCGTACATGAGCCCGGCGGTGAGCGCCAGGTTGACCCAGAACAGCTTCGGCCGCTGCGTTTCGGATTGCACGGTCGGCAAGACGACCTCCTGCGGTGCAACGTCTTGGTGACCGGGCGTCCAGCCCAAGCGGCGCCGTTCCTTGCGGCCGATCCAGAACGCGACGACGAATGCATAGGCAAGCCCCGCGAACATGGCCGGTACCAGGCCCAGGAACATGTCCGCCACATCGAGATGGAGGGCACTGGCGGCGCGGGCGACCGGCCCTCCCCAGGGAATCAGGTTCACCACGGTATTGGTCAGCAGGAGCATCAACGCCAGAATGAGCGGGTTCATCCCAAGGCGCAGATAGAGCGGCAGGAACGCTGTGGTGACGATCAAGACCGTCGTCGCACCATCCCCATCGAACGAGATCACAGTGGCCAACAGTGCGGTGCCCAACACAACGCGAAGAGGATCATTGCCGACAAACCGCAGAATCCGCCGTACCGCCGGCTCGAAGAGCCCGGCGTCAAACATGATTGCGAAATACAGGATTGCAAACATCAACATCAGTGCGGTGGGCGCTACTTGCTTGACGCCGCCCATCACCATCCCACCCAGTTCCGGCCCTGCCCCACTGGCCAGCCCGAAAGCAACCGGAACGAGGATGAGTGCCGTCACAGCGGACAGTCGCCTGCTTATGATCAATGCCATAAACGTGACGACCATTGCGAAACCTAACCAAGCCATGCGTTTCACCTTTTCGTTTTTATTGTTATCGACGCCATCAAAAATCAATGTGAACAACTTTTGCGCACTCGAAATCTACATAGGGGGTGAAAGCCTGTAAATCTTGATTTTTTTCGTCAATATCCCCCATCGACCGCGTCGGTTTGGACAAATGACTCACGACGCAACAGAGAAAAAATTGCTGCTTTGTAGACATTGACGGAATGACCGTATATTTAATAAATATGTACGCCACTCCAATCAACCTGCTCGGATTCGTCATGCCAGAACAAGAAGACCTCTACCTTTCGGCAGAAGAGGCGGCAGCCCTACTCGGAATCAGCCTGCCGACGCTGTACGCCTACGTCAGCCGCAAAAATATCCGCTCCCTCAAGATCCCGGGCACGCCTAAGCGCCGTTATTGGGCCGAAGACATCCAGCGCCTGGTCAAGCGTCCGGCGGGAGAGAAGCACGCGCCCAAGCGCTCGTCGCCGTCGGACAGCGCCATTACGCTGATCACCGATGATGGCCTGTTTTACCGGGGCCATGACGTCGTCGAGCTCGCTGACCGCGCAACGGTTGAAGACGTCGCCGAGCTGATCTGGCAAGTGCCGTCTGCGTTCGGCACGTCACTGCCCCGTGTGCCGAGGGACAGTGTCAAGCTGCTGAACATCTACGAACACATGTCCGCCCAGGAAAAAGCCATCGCGCTTTTCCCATTGGTCCAAAGAGAAAACCCCAAGGCCTTCGACCTTTCCACGGACAGCTACGCGCGTACTGGCGCCGATGTCGTCCGATGGTTTGCCGCCTTGGTGGTGGGCGCGACCGAACCGAGCACGCAACCCTTGCATGAATTCATCACCCAGGCCTGCGGCGCCCCACCGGCGTACGCCGACCTGATCCGCCGCCTGCTGATCCTCAGTATCGACCATGAGTTGGACCACACCGCCCATAGCGTGCGTGTCGCCGCCACGACCGGCGCCACCCCCTACTACGCGGTCATTGCCGGGCTTGCCGCAGCCCGGGGCCACAGAATCGCTTATGGAAGAAATGAAGCCGCCAGCAGGATGATCGAGGAAATCTGCACCGCTGTAGACCCTGCGCGACCTATATTGCAGCGCTACAGCCAGGACGGACACATTGTCGGGTTTGGCCCCAATGTGCATGCCATCAACGATCCGCGCGCCAGCAATCTCATGGCGGCGTTGACGGCCGTCTTCGAGGGCGACAGCGAATTCGCAAAACTGCAAAAAGCGTTTGCGGTGGCCTCGGAACTCGTGGCGTACCCACCGGAATTCATCCTGCTGGTGAGCTTCATCGGCCAGAAGTTAGGGCTGCATGGACAGGAAATTTCATTGGCGGGGATCGGTCGCCTGATCGGCTGGATAGCCCATGCCAGCGAGCAATACAACCAGCACCACGACGCCCGTCCTCGCGCTCGTTACGTAGGGACGTTGCCTACGGCGAGCGAGACCGCCCGCCGTTAATCCCCGCTCGGTCGCGCCTCTGGGAAGCGCCCATTGGAGCGACAGACTGGCTATGAAACGGCCATCGCCGCAAACAGCGAGGTGAATTCGGTCTGCTTTTCGAGACCAGCAACGAAGCCGAGCACTTCAGCTTGTGCCGATGCGTCGATATGCGGCATGGCCATGCGCCGGAATTTACGTTCGAAATCGCCATCGGTCATCGGCGTTTCGACTGAACCGGGCCCGGTGATCATCTCACTCACGACTTGCTCGCCGGACACCAGGGTCACGCAGACACGGTTGGCCAGATGCCGTGGGAACAGTGCGGTCAACGCCGGATCCTCGACAACACTGACCTTGTCCATCAAGGCAATCGCCGCCGGGTCGGCAATCTTTTCAGGGCGATACGAATCCACCGTGATGTCGCCATCGAGCAAGGCCCGAGCCACGTTGTAGGGCAGGCTGTGATCTGCTGTTTCCCGGGTCTTCGGCAACCATTTTTCAGGCGTATCGGCCAACACCCGCCGGTTGAATTCAGACGTTGCGATCGTAATGGCAGCGATATCTTCCACGCCATCGATGCGCTTGCGGATATCCAGCGCAGCCCAGACGGCGGTGTGCAGCTCGCCATTGGTGGGAAATGTCTTGGTCAACGAGCGTCGTATGGCGTAGTCGCCATTGTCCGGCGTACCGAAACGACGGGTATCCAGATCGAACGAACCCGAAACCAGCTTGAAGAACCCCATCTCACCTTCAAACACCGGCGACGGTCCCGTCATGCCATGGCGCGCCAATTGGGCGGCGAAAATGGCGTTGCGCGCGGCGTTGGCGGCGGAGCAGCCCTTCCAGTCGGACAATGCTCCACTGCGCACCTGGCGCATGGCCAAGTGACCACTCACGGCAATGTTGATCGCCTGCTCCGTCTGCGCCACGTCCAGCTTCATCAGGTTGGCAGCCGCCGCAGCCATTGCGACGTTGATGTAATTGACGTGGTCCCAGCCCCGCTTGTTCAAGCTGGCCGCATCCTGCAAACGCATCTGGATTTCATAGGCCAGGACGATGGCCGAAATCAGCTCCGCCCCGGTTGCGTTTTCAGCTTGCGCCAGGGCGAGGCAGGCTGGGATGTTGTCACTGGGATGGCCGGGCTCCAGGCCCATATAACCGTCGTTATAGTCCAGGAAACGAACCATCAGGCCATTGGTGAACGCCGCGATTTCCGGGGTCGTTTGCAGGTGCGTGCCGAATACGCTGGATGATTTGGCGCGATTGGCGGCGGCGTAACACACCGCGGCCTTTACCGGGTCAGCTCCGTAGGCACCCAGCACGCACGCCAGGCTGTCGATAAAGCGCTGGCGTACGAGGTGGATGATCGCTTCGGGCAGGTGCTGTTTTCTGAATGCATGGGCATAGCGTGCAAGCCGCATCGCTACGGTCGAGTCCGTCATAAGTACCTCGGGTTGAATAGGTGGACCGGGCCTCGTCCATGAGGCGAACAGATCAAGGCGCGACGCGGTGCCGCCGTCTCAGTCGATGACCACGTCAAGCAAGCGGACGTATTGCTGGCCGGCATGCATGTCGCGCTCGACCATGCCGCCTTGTGGCGTTGCACGGGGATAAGAAATCTTGACCATTTCCAGGTCCGGCACTGCAATGCGCTTGACCCGTTCGGGATCGGTGCCGTAGAGCCTGGCAAATTGCGCCGGGGAAAGTGCGGCACAATCGGCATAACGCTCGAAATTTTCGCGGCCACTGAAAAAGATATCGAACGTAATCCAGAACGGCCCCGCTTGTTTGGAACGGACATGCCGGCAAACATCACGCAACTTGATCATTGTGCAAGCTCCTTCATCGCCATTGGCCTGTCCGACAAATCGATCCATTCAAGACGTACCAACGCCATGGGATTCTCAAGTTGCACCACATGGTTCAACTTGAACTCATAAATTTGGCCTCGGGGTATATCCGCCGGTGTAAAGGCGAATCCATACGAAGGTAATTCCTTGCCCATGACACTGGGGTAATGAAAGAAGTAAGGATTGCACGCATGGGCAATGGTATTGGCCATTTCCTGAGTCGCGGCAGTGGCGACAAACAACATGCCTATTTCAGTTGGCGGTAATGTTCCAACAGGCGGTTTTACCCCGGTGACACCATTCCATCCATACATCCGCAAGGAAATATGAAACTCACCCAACTCTTCGGCTGGAATGGACTGACGGGTTCTTGTGTAAAGCGCTTCCAGCAGCCGATCGTGAAACCCATCGACATCGTTGAGCACATCCGGGTCCTGGATGCCCACCAACATGATCGTTTGATATAAACCGGCGGCGGCCCCTTCCAACTTCATCGTGTAGGGCATCGTTTCCCAGCGTGAGCCTTCTACCCGAACGGCACGCCCATTCAAATCGGCATAACGCGCCTGGGCAACATTCAAGATACCGCCAGGCTCCACCAACCGGAACGGGTCGCTGTTCTCATACAGCATATGGGCCGAGACGCTATGGGGCGTGCACTGGTTGTCCTGGCTCAACGGCTCCACTTCGAAGCCATTGGCATCAATACTCAGCAAGATCCCCGATCCAAGCGTGGGGTTGACGGCGCACTGCACGCCGCATTCGCCCGTCTTGCCGGCATGCCAGGACGGCCCCCACGGCGCGCCTTTCCAGATGGGATAACAGGCGATGACGGCGGTGTCGGTCGCGCGGCCGGCCAATATGATATCGGCACCGCCATCCAGGGCGGCGATAAAGGGTTCTACTCCCAATGCCGCGACAATGTGCTCACAGCTGTCCACCGTTGTATCTTCCAGCTCGGCATGAGGCGGGAGCGGCTTGATACGACCTTCGGCATTGAGCTTCTTGATGATGTCCTTGTCTTGCTCACAGTAGATAAGTGCGATTTTCGGCGATACGCCCAACTCCTTGGCGATTTCCAAGGCGATATCACGGGTCCAGTCCAGATTGAGGTCACCGCCCGCCTGCCCAGCGGTCCCCACAATGATCGGTACGCCGGATCGCGCCTGCGCTTTCATTAATATCGTCAGGTCACGCTTTACTGCGCCTCGGTTGTTCTTGGACTTTCCAAGTGCAAGATAGGCCGCGCCGCTATCAGTTGAACCTGCGTCCGTGGCGATTACTTGCGCGCCAGCAGCCAATCCATAAGCAATTTCTTCTTCTCGAACACCCGCCCCCAAAGAACCACAGGGAACGATCACTTTTACGCAACCTTCAAATAACTGCGCCATGACAACCTCTTTCAGATCACTCAGTGCGCCAATAATAATGGCTGCAATTGCGCTGACAAGTGGACAGAATTTATCCATATATCATTAACAAACACACTGTAACTTTGGCACTCCAGGCATAACCCGATTAATATCGCGCCAGAGCGCCAGACCCATTTTTTATTTTCAAGCGGGTGTGTTAAAAACTTGCCTGGGGGGCGCCATCGATGGGCATTTTCATTGCAGCGCATGAACGTTTGGCGCCTACATCGCAAACTGACTCCGACAATTATGATTGGAATAGTCCAGACCATGAGACGCAAGCCTCACCCTCGAGAACAATCCCTGTTGCCGGAGGACCTCCGTGTATTCCTCGCCGTGATCCGGAAAAATGGCTTTGGCAATGCTGCCGAGGCCTTGGGGTTTTCCCCGGCCTATGTCAGCAAGCGGATCTCCGTCCTTGAGGCCGCGTTGGGCGCGAAGCTGTTGCATCGCACGACCCGGCGTGTCGCGTTGACCGACGACGGCGAACGTGTCCGCGTCTTCGCAACGCGACTGCTGGGGGATATGGATGACTTCATCAGCGAGTTGACCGACTCCCGCCAGCAATTGCAGGGGAGTTTGCATATCTGCAGCTCTTTCGGTTTTGGTCGTAACCACGTCGCACCCGCGATTGCCTCGCTTTCGCAGCGGTACCCTCGACTGGAGATTCGCCTGGACGTATTTGATCGCATGGTCGATATCGTCAATGAAGGCTTCGATCTCGAAATCAGGGTGGGCTACGACCTTCCCCAACAACTTCTGGGAAAAAAACTCGTGAGTAACCGCAGGGTGCTCTGTGCAACCCCCGGGTACCTGGAAAAGCGCGGCATCCCGACCTCCCTGGAGGATCTGGCCCGGCATGATTGCCTGGTGCTCAAGGAGCATAACAACGCCTTTGGCATCTGGAACCTGACAAAAGACGGCATTGAAGAATCCATCCGCGTCACCGGCCCACTTTCATCGAACAATGGCGAGATTGTGTTGCGCTGGGCCTTGAGTGGCGCAGGCATCATCCTGCGCTCCGTGTGGGACGTGAAGCCCCTGCTTGAAAGTGGACAACTGGTCCACGTGCTGCCCGGCCATGCCCAGAGTGCCGATGTCTGGGCCGTCTACCCGACACGGCTCAGCCAGTCCGCCAAGCTAAGGGCCTGCATCGAATTCTTCGAAGCGCATTTCAAGGCCCTCGCCCTCGCTTGAGCGCCCGGCAGCGGTGGCGGGCAGGCGCGCCTGGGCACTCAGTCCAGCCACGGATTGTCTGCGTAGTGACGCGCTTCGAAATCACGAATCTGTGCCGCACGCTGCAAGGTCGCGCCGATGGCGTCCAACCCCGACAGCAACGATTGCTTGCGTAGCGCATCGATGGTGAACTCGATGACCGAGCCCTCACTCAGCCAGATCCGCTGATTCGGCAGGTCGACGCTGATCGTCGCGGTAGCCCCATGGCTCACGACGCGAGCCAGTCTCTGTAACTGCGATTCGCACAGCTGTATCGCAAGCACGCCGTTACGCTGACAGTTGTCATAGAAAATACCGGCAAAGCTTGTCCCGATCAGTGCTCGAATCCCCAGTTGCTTGAGCCCCCATACCGCATGCTCGCGGCTGGAACCACAGCCAAAGTTGGGCCCGGTCACCAGGAAACTGGCCCCGCTCCAGGCCGGTTGGTTGAGGATGAAATCTGGATTGGGTTCGCCGGACTCAAGGAAACGCAGGTCAAAAAACACGCCTTTATCCAACCCGCTTCGATCGATCCCTTTCAAGAACTGCTTGGGCATGATGACGTCGGTATCGATGTTGGAAGCGAGCAACGGCGCGGCTTTTCCAGTCACGGTTTCAAAAGGTTGCATGGTTCAAATCTCCTCGGCCAATAGGCGTACGTCGGTCAGGCGACCACGGATGGCCGCTGCGGCAACCATCGCCGGGCTCATCAGGTGGGTCCGGGCGCCCGCCCCCTGACGACCTTCAAAGTTTCGGTTGGTGCTGGACGCGCAACGATCGCCCGCGGCAAGCACGTCGTCGTTCATGGCCAGGCACATCGAGCATCCGGACTGACGCCATTCAAAACCGGCTTCGAGGAAGATCCTGGCCAAGCCTTCCTCTTCAGCCTGGGCACGCACCTGGGTTGATCCGGGAACGATCATCGCCCGTACGGTCGAGGCGACTTTCCTGCCTTCCACCACCCGTGCGACGTCACGCAAGTCTTCGATGCGCGCGTTGGTGCATGAGCCGATGAACGCATGGCTGATCGGCACGTCACTCAACGCCATGCCGGCTTCCAGCCCCATGTAGGTCAAGGCGCGCTGCATGCCCTGGCGCAGGATCGGATCGGCAATGGTCGCCGGGTCCGGAACCCTGCCACTGACGGGCGACGCCTGGTCCGGGCTGGTTCCCCAGGTCACCATCGGCGCCAACCCATCCACGTCCACCCGCACTTCGCTGTCGAACACCGCACCTTCATCGGTGAAGAGCTCGCGCCACTTTTTTTCCGCGACATTCCAGTGCTCGCCTTGAGGCGCACGGGGCTTGGACTTGAGGTAGCCATACACTTTTTCATCGGGCGCCATGAAGGCTCCCCGGGCCCCGGCCTCCACCGCCATGTTGCAGATCGTCATGCGCGCCTCGACGCTCAATGCACTGATGGCCGGGCCGGTGAATTCGATGGCATACCCGGTCGCGCCTGACGCGCCAATCCTCTCGATCAGCGCCATGATGATGTCCTTCGAGGTGACGCCCATGCCCAGCGTGCCGGTGACCGTGACACGCATGGTTTTCAGCCGCTTGTAGACCAATGTCTGCGTGGCCAGCAGATGCTCGATTTCAGAAGTGCCAATACCAAAGCCAAACGCGCCCAGGGCGCCGTAGGTCGTGGTATGGCTGTCGCCCGCCGCCACCACCATGCCGGGCAGGATAAACCCCTGCTCTGGCGCGACCACGTGCTCGATCCCCTGGCGCTTATCCAGCACATCGAACAGCTCGATGCCGAAGTCCCGGCAGTTCTCTTCGAAGTACGCGACCTGCAAGGCGCCACCGGCGTCAGGCATGGCCGCGATACGGGTCGGGCTGGTCGGGTTGACATGGTCGACGACCGCCAACGTCGCGCGAGAACGCCAGACGCCACGCTTCGCCTCGCGCAGCCCGCTGAAGGCTTGGGGGCTGGTGTATTCGTTGGCCACCTGGCGGTCGATGTAGAGCAATACATGCCCTTGATCGTCCAGGGTCGCGACGGTGTGACTGTCGATGTGCTTCTGGTAGAGGGTACGAGGGCTGTTCATTGCGATGCGCTCTGTGGTGCCGGGTCACGGATGCACAGAGCATATTCGCAATGAAAAACCCATCAATGGCCTTTAGGTGATGGCATGGAACACGATTCGTGAACAATGGACGTATTCAACGACGTGCATTCCGGCCTGTGGCGAGGGAGCTTGCTCCCGCTGGGCTGCGTAGCAGCCCCATAACGTCCGCCGCCATAGTGTCAGGTCGAGCCTTTTTGGGCGCGCTACGCACGCCAGCGGGAGCAAGCTCCCTCGCCACGGGTTTGTCGCCAGCCTTTGAGTGAGCGGTATCGCCTCTTATCCGCGCTCGACCGACACCTCTTTCACGCGCGCCAACAGAACCTGCAGAGGATGCAGCACGGTAATACCCTCTTGGCGCTTCACCTGGCTGCGGCAGGAATACCCGTCGGCAACCACCCGGCCCGACTGATTGAGTTTTTGCAGGAGCGGCTTCCAGGATTGCCCGTAGATCGTGTCGGATGTCTCCGCGTTTCGCGTTTCATGCCCGTAGGTGCCCGACATCCCACAGCAACCGCTGGCTTGCACGTTCAGCGCCAGGCCCATGCGCTGGAAGATTTTTTGCCATTGCCCGACGCTGCCCGGCTCATTGGTTTTTTCCGTGCAGTGCGGCAGGAAGTGGTAAGGCTCGTCCGCCTTCACGGTTTGATCGTTCGGCAGCGCATCGATCAGCCATTCCTGCGCAAGCATCACCTGGGGAGCGTTGCCGGTGGTCAGTGTCTTGGCGTACTCCTGTCGATAGACCAGGGTCATCGCCGGATCGAGCCCCACCAATGGAACGCCATACTGCTGGAGGCTGAGCAAGGTCTGGCCATTGAAGCTGGCGGCCTTCTCAAACGCCTTCAAGAAACCCTGCACCTGAAGCGGTTTGCCGTTGGGCGCGTACGGCGCCAGCAAGACTTTGTAGCCCAGCCTCGATATCAGCTCCACCCAGTCCACGAGCAAAGGCGTTTCAAAAAACCGGGTAAAGGCGTCCTGGACGAGGATGACGCTTTTCTCCCTCTGCTCGCCGCAAAGCGCTTCCAGGCGTTCAGGTGTTGCCACCTCCACGTCCCAGCGCCGGCATACGGCGGCAAAATCCACCAGGCTGAGCAGCGGGCTATCGACCATCCCGGCCACGCGTTCGAGCCCCCAGCGGATCGACCGGGCGCTCATCACGAAGTTGTACAGGCGCGGCATCCTGGCGAGATAGGGAACCGTGTATTCCAACGAGCCAATCAGGTAGTCCTTGAGGGGACGCAGGTAGCGGCTGTGATAAAGCTCCAGAAAACGCGAGCGGAACTCCGGCACATTCACTTTGACAGGGCATTGGCCCGCGCAGGATTTGCAGGCCAGGCAACCGGTCATCGCTTCGTAGACTTCATGGGAAAAATCCGCCTGGCCCATCTTCCGGGCCAGGCTATTTACGGCCCGACGCGCAACACCCTGGTTCCTGCCAGCCCCTCGAACCCGATCGCTGGCCGCCAGCACATCGACACCCTGCACGCCCTGCAACCTCAGCCATTCCCGGATCAGCGAGGCGCGTCCCTTGGGCGAGTGAATGCGATTGCGTGTGGCTTTCCAGGACGGGCACATGGCGTCATCCGGATCGAAGTTGTAGCACGCGCCATTGCCATTGCAATGCACCGCCGTGTCGTAGCTTTGCCAGACACGTTCATCAATGGTGCGGTCCAGGGCACCGCGCAGCTCCACTTCGTCGACACGGGTCAGTCGAGCGTCTGGAACCGTGTCCGGGGTGGCGATCTTGCCTGGGTTGAGTTGGTTGAAGGGATCGAAAGCCGCCTTCAGCGCTTGCAACGCCGGGTACAAATCGCCGAAGTAATCGGGCACGTATTGCGACCTCAAGCCCTTGCCATGTTCGCCCCACAACAGCCCGCCATACTGTTGCGTCAAGGCCGCGACCGCATCGGAAATCGGCCGGATCAAGGCGGCCTGGGCGGGATCCTTCATGTCGAGGATCGGGCGCACATGCAGGACGCCGGCGTCGACGTGACCGAACATGCCGTACTGCAAGTCATGGCTATCGAGCAGCGCGCGGAACGCCTGGATGAAGTCCGCCAGGTTTTCAGGCGGAACCGCGGTGTCTTCGACAAAGGGCTGGGGCCTGGCCTCGCCCTTGACGTTACCCAATAAGCCCACGGCACGCTTGCGCATCGCATAGACACGCTTGAGCGCATCGGCGCCAATCGCCAGGGTGTAGCCCAAGCGGACAACCGAAGTATCGCGCTGCAGGTGCAGGACGAACTCATGGACCTGCTGCTGGACCGCCGCTTCGTCGTCGCCACTGAACTCAATGAGATTGATCCCCAGCGTCGGTGTATCGGGGTCTTCAGGGAAATACTCGGCGACGCCGTGCCAGACAATGTCCTTCATCGCCAGCATCAGCACTTTCGAATCCACGGTCTCGATGGACAGCGGTTTCATGGCCATCAACGCCTTGGCATCACGCAGGGCATCCATGAACCCGGCGTAACGCACATTCACCAGGATGGAGTATTGGGGGATGGGCAGGACGTTCAGCTTGGCCTCGACGATGAAGCCCAGGGACCCTTCAGAGCCGCAAAGCACGCTGTTCAGATTGAAGCGCCCATCGGATTCGCGCAGATGGGCCAGGTCATAACCGGTCAGGCAGCGGTTGAGTTTCGGAAAGGTGTCCCTGATCAGCTCGGCGTGGGTATCGGCGATATCCACCGCGCATTTGTAGACGTCCCCCACCCGATCCCGGCGTTCGACCAGGGCTGGCAAAAGCGCCACGTCGATAGCTGAACTGTCGAGGCGATGACCGCCAAGCAAAACCGTCGAAAGTTCGAGAACGTGATCACGGGTCTTGCCATAGATGCAACTGCCCTGGCCACTCGCATCCGTGTTGATCATGCCGCCGATAGTGGCGCGATTCGAGGTCGAGAGTTCTGGCGCGAAGAACAGGCCGTAGGGTTTGAGGGCTGCGTTCAACTGATCCTTGACCACGCCACTTTGGACCCTGGCCCAACGCTCCTCGACGTTGATCTCCAGGATGTTATTCAGATGACGGGAAAGGTCGACCACCACGCCATCGGTGAGCGATTGGCCGTTGGTGCCAGTGCCGCCACCACGCGGCGTAAGCACCACCGCGCGGTGGGCGGGCTCGGCGGCCAAGCGGGACAGGATCATCACGTCCTGTTCATCCAGGGGAAAGACCGCCGCTTGGGGCAGGCGCTGGTAGATGGAGTTGTCGGTGGCCAAGACCGTCCGGTCGCCATGGTCGCGGGCAATCTCGCCTTGAAACCCCGCCACTTTGAGCGCGTTCAGAAAAGCGTCATAGGTCGCTTTCTGAGGATCAGGAGACGATAACCGGGCAATCATGATGTTTTCCTACAGGCTGAAAAGCTAATCTATGCATTCACATTACGTATGCTCGGCACGAGACGTATCGAGCAGCTGCACAAGGTTTTCATGATTCTTGCCTTCCTGTACGGTTGGAGCAAACGTAATTCCTGCTGGCTTTGCATGAGCTTTATGAATGAACCCTAGACGCCTGACGCCTTCGATGTCGCTGCTGGTTGCCTTTGAGGCCGCCGCGCGCCATTGCAGTTTCACCAAGGCAGCGGAAGAACTGGCATTGACCCAAAGCGCCGTCAGCCGGCAGGTACAAACCCTGGAGGCGCAACTTGAGATCGAACTCTTCCGCCGCGAAGGCCGAAAGATTGAATTGACCGCCGCTGGCGCGCTGTATCAGCACGAACTGGCGGCCGCGCTGGGACGGATTCGAAGCGCAACGTTGCAGGCCATCTCGTACAAGAACGACAGCGGCCCCTTGAACCTGGCCGTCCTGCCGACCCTCGGTTCCAAATGGCTGCTGCCGCGGATGCATGAGTTCTATGCCAAGCACCCGGACCTGCTGGTGCACATACATTCGCGGATCATCCGCGAGGACGTCCAATCCTCCACCCACGACATGAACGCAATCATCTGCGCAGGTTCGGGAGAGTGGCCCGGCTACATTGCCCATCCGTTGCTCACGGAAAAGCTGGTGGTGATTGCCAGCCCGACCGCATTGCCCGAGTACCGGGCCATGTCGCCGGCCAATGTTGCCGAGCATGCCTTGTTGAACGTCGTGTCGAGGCCCGGTGTCTGGTCGGATTGGTTTGACCAGCACAACGTCGATCACCGCACCATGCGCTCCGGCCCGAGCTTCGAACTCACCGCCCACCTTATCCAGGCCGTGGCGGCGGGGATCGGGATTGGGTTGGTTCCGCAAATCCTGGTGCAGGATGAACTGAAAAGCGGCGATCTGGTTGCGTTGTTCGAACCAATGGAAAGTGGGCGCAGCTATTACCTGGTCTACGCGACCCGATACCAGCATCTGCCCGCCTTGAAGGCCTTCAGTGCCTGGCTGCTCTCGTTGCCGTTTCCCGATAACTGAGTTCGGCCCTTCAGGGTTCAGGCTGATCCCCTGTGGGAGCAAAGCTTGCTCGCGAGGCGGCCTGACAGCCGACCTATTTCTCCGGCCATCCCCCCGATCCAACTGTGGGAGCGAGCCTGCTCGCGAAGACGGCCTGACCGCCGACATGTCTCTCCCGCCGTACCCATCCCACCCCGCATGACGCCAACTTATTGGCACAAAACCCAACCAACTAAAAATATATTAATACAGTGACAGATTCCCGACGCGCGGTACTGATGTGCCATTGCTGGGGACTTGAACCGAAGCTCATCATCCGCAGGCAATCACCGCTAAACGTTTGAGCCGCCGACCTGGGCTACAGGATGTATCACTCGCATCACGCAATGGAGCAACACCGAGATGATGACTGTCTATTTTGTTGTGATGACGATCTGCAGTGGCTACGAAGGCTGTGTCGATGAACGACAACCAGGGCCAACCTTTGCTTCCAAGGCAATGTGCATGGAGACGGCCAGAGTCATGGCGCCGCGCAAAGGGGTGAAGTTCAAGTGTCGCAAAGAACGTACATGGGTGGCCGATGGGGCACGGCCAGTAGAAGGTTACGACAAAGTTGTCACCACCAAGAGCCTCGGCCAACCTTAGCATTACGACTTTTCTCGCCGACAACACCCATCAGGTCCCAAGCATCTGCCACAACGACGCGCCCACTCCGGTAATGCTCTCCCCGGCAATCAACCCCGCCGCCGCGGTGATGGCGAAGCGTTCGGTGAGGTTCGGCCAGCGACAGCTCACCAGCCACGTCAGCACCGCGCCGAGGGCCATCATCAAGGACACCGAGGCCGGCAGGACGAAGGCCAGGCCCAGGGCCGCCGTGCTTGGCAGGTAGCGGGCCCGATGCGCCGGCAACAAGCTATCGAGAATCCCCAACGACACACCGACCAGACCGCCGATGAAGATCGCCCAGCGAATGCTCGCTGACAATGAATCCAGGCCCAGGGTCAGGGTCTGCGCCACGGCCTTCCAGGTGGCGACCGCCGGGGCCGGCCACTCTTCGGTGAGCAGCATGGTCTGCGGGTCCGGGATCAGCGCCAGGTAGGCCAACACGCCGACGATGCTGCCGATGAAAATCCCCAGGATCTGGGCGACCACCTGCTTGCGCGGCGTGGCGCCAATCGCCCGGCCGACCTTGAAGTCGTTCATCAAATCGGTGCACTGCCCGGCCGAACCACCGGCGGTGTTGGCGCTCATCAGGTTGATCGGTACCTGGCCCGGGGCGACGATGCCGAAGCTCAACTGGGACAACTGCCCAATGGCCCCGATCGGCGGAATGCCCGTGGCGCCGACCACCCGGGCTGCCACCGCCGCCAGGCAGATTGCCAAGGGAATGGTCAACAAGGCCATCCAGGCGTTAATGCCGAACAACAGCACTTGCAGGCTGACCACCAGGATGATCGACAGGGCGAAACCGGCCGCCGGCCCAGGCTTGGGGATCGTCCAGATCGCCCCGCCGCCCGCCTTGGTCGAGCGGTGCAATGCCCACAAGCGAATCGCCAGTGAGGCCAGGGTCGAGCAGACCATCAGGCTCACTCCCGGCCATAACAACCACTCAACCAGCGCCGCGAATTGCGGGCCGCTGCTACCGCTCGGCAGCTGCACCAGGCCTTGCTCCAGCAACCACGGCGCCAACCCGCCCCACGCCAGCAAGGCGCCGAGCAGCAGGGTCAGGCCCACGCGAATACCGATGATCCCGCCAAACCCCACCAACAGTAGCGAAGGGTCCGCGGTGAACGTCAGGCGTTCCAGTTGAGCGGTCGGAGACCAGCGCGGGATAGCCCACATGAACGTATCGACCGCCTTGACCAGCCCGGACAGCATCGCGGCGCTGAGCAGCACTTTCAAACGCGTCGCGGCTTCGTGGCCGTGGTTGTAGATGTGCAGCAACGTTTCCAGGGTCGCCATGCCTTCGGGAAATTTCAAAGCCTTGTCATTGAGCAGCGAGGGACGCAGGTACCAGGCAATCCAGATCCCGAGGAAACTCACCGAAAAGACCCAGGCCACCATGGGAATGGCCTCCAACTGCTGGCCCGTCAGCAAGGTGTAGGCCGGGATGGGCGCGACCAGCCCACCGGAAATGATCGACGCGGCGGCAGAGGCCACGGTCTGGTTGATGTTGCTTTCGTGCAGCGTCCAGGGCAAACGCCCCACCGATCGACTGGCCAAGCCCTGCCAGATGCCATAGCCGATCAGCAAGGCAATGATCGACATGTTGAACGACCAACCGATCTTCAACCCGGCGTAGACATTGGACGGTGTCAGCAGGATACCGAGGACAATCCCCGTACTGACCGCACGCAGACTGAGCTCGCGTTCGACGACGGCGTTCAAGGGGAAGGCGGATGAGGTTGAGTGCATGCGAGGTCCTTGTCGGCACTGGGGGCAGCCACCAGATTCAGGCTGATTCCCTGAGTGATGCGGTTTTACTTAGGGAAAACGATGAACCTGTGGCGAGGGAGCTTGCTCCCGCTGGAGTGCGAAGCGCTCACAAAAAAAGGGCCGCTGCGCAGCCCAGCGGGAGCAAGCTCCCTCGCCACGGTTTGTCTACAGCCTGAATTGAACAGCCCATACGGATCGCTTCAGCAAACGGGCACAGCCAGGATCACTTGAAGCGGCAGCTTAATAAGTGAACGCAGGATCGGCGCAAGGTTCACACGACGGAGGCAAACCCTGGCGAGCGTGCTCGCCAGGATCGTCCATCCAAGGGCGGGAAGTGAGGCGTGCCGCGAGCGCTGCCAACGGCCAGGCAACGCATCGCAGCCAAAGCAGTGTTCGACTTATTGCCGGCCCTCGCAGTTGATCATCCAGGCAATCCCGAAACGGTCTTCGAACATGCCAAAGCGTTCCGCCCAGAAGGTCTTCGCCAAGGGCATCTGCACTTGGCCGCCCGCGCTCAGGCCTTTGAACAGCCGCTCGGCCTCCTCCACACTGTCGACGTTGAGGGAAACCGACACCCCTTGTGGCTTGTTATACGGCTGGCCCGGCGGGCAATCGGAGGCCATCAGGCTGAAATGGCCCACGGTCAGGCAGGCGTGCATGATCAGGTCCGGGTCCTTGGGCATGCCGACGTCCTCAGGCGCCTCGGCAAAGGACATGGAAAACAGCTCGCCGCCAAGCACGTCCTTGTACAACGCAAAGGCTTCCTTGCAGCGACCGTTGAAAGTCAGGTAAGGGATGATTCTCATGGTGGGTCCTCCTGTCGGCAGCTTCACGATTGACTGGACAGCTGCGCCCGCAAGCGTGCTTCCTGCTCGCGCAACTCGGGGGTGAAGGTTTCGCCGAATTCCTCGAGTTCGAAGATCTGGCGGATTTCGATTTCACTGTCGCTGACCATCGGGTTCGGGCAACGCTTGACCCAGTCGATGGCCTCCTGCAACGACTGGACCTTGAAGATCCAGAAGCCGGCGATCAGCTCCTTGGTTTCGGCAAAGGGTCCGTCGACAACCGTCCGGTCCTTGCCGGAAAACTGCACGCGTACGCCCTCGACGCTGGGATGCAGGCCTTCACCGGCGAGCATCACCCCGGCCTTGACCAATTCTTCGTTGTAGGCGCCCATGGCCGCCAGCAGTTCTTCACTGGGCATTTCTCCGGCTTCCGACTCCGGACTGGCCTTGACGATCACCATAAATCGCATGCTCGTATCTCCTGAGAATGGATGGATCAAGCCGTCGGTGTGGCGGCTCTACGGACTAATCGAATGGCAATGGCCGAAATCGACAGGTCGACGCCTTTTTTTTCGATACGCCGTGAAGTTACGTCCGCTCAGGGATTCCATTGGAATCGATAGATGTCTCGATAACCATTGCTTGGGTCGTACAACAACTTCTTCCCGCCGTCGAAAGCGATATTGTCGGCATTGACCAAGTGAACCGGTGCCACGAAGCCACTCACCGGCTGGCCGGCCATCAGTCGGTTCAATTCATCGATCACCTGCCAGCCATGCACGTTGAGCGGTTCGGCCACGGTGACGGTCTGGTAGTTCTTTTCCTGGATGCGCAAGAACGCCGAAGCGCTGCCGTCACCGGCCGACAACAGGCTGATGCCATCGCGGGGGATCGCGGCGCTGGCCAAGGTCGCCACCGCGTAATCGAAATAGATATCGTTGATGGCCAGCGTGTGGGTCCAGCGCTTGCCATGGCGCTGCAGCAGCTGCGTGGTGATCGCCGGCATTTTCTCGCGACTTTCGGAGATTGCGACATCGCGCACTTCTAGCAACGAGCAGTCCCGACAGGCCCGAATCACGTTTTCCATGGCCTTGGCTTTCGCCATGGCAATGCTGTACCTGGAGTCGGTCAGGATGACCACGCCGGCTTTTCCGTTCGACTGCGCCACTGCCGCCATGGCCGTGATGCGAGCCACTTCGAGCGGATCGGTGGTGACGTTCATGGCCATCGGCGTACCGTCAATCGCCCCGGGCTTTTCCCCGGCGTGCCAGCCCACCACCGGCACGCCCTTGTCGGCGAAGACGGCCAGCGCCGCCTTGTTTTCAAGGGCATCGGCACCGCACAGAATGAGGCCATCGGGGTTCGCCGCCAGCGCATCGGCAAAGGCCTTTGCACGCCCGTCCGGGGACCCGGCGCCATCGAATACCCTCAGCGTCCACCCCATCGCCTTGGCGGCCTCGCGAGCACCTTGGGCAACACCGACAATACCGCCGTTGCGCATATCTTCTGCGACAATGGCAATGCTCTTGCCGCGCTGGGCGCGCGGACCGGTTTCAGGACCGCTCCAAGGCACGGCGCCGAGGGTGGCCTTGGCAACCATTTCCTGCGCTTGAGCCACTGTCACCGTGGCATCCGTTGCCGCTGGCAGGTTCTGGCCGTATCCGGGCGTTGCCGTGAAAAGGCAGAAAACCGTCATTGAAACTGTCTTGAGCAACCGGGACCTGGTCAAACAGGTTCGATCACCGCGTGTGGTGCCGGGTCTGGAGCCGATGGCGCGATCATAATGGGTCATGGCGTCTCTTTTTTTTGTGGAGGCAGTGTTCAGATTCAATGTCCGCAAGGATAGTCGCTTCTGTTGGCATCGGCCCGAAAGGGAAACGGCAAGTTTGTAACATCCCCCCAGCCCCGGGCCTCGCGAAGAGCAGCCCGACGCTGCAGCATGACTATGCTCTGGAAACAGTCACGTAACGGAGTGTCAGTCCCCATGACTTCAAATCTGGCCGATATTTATACCGATTACATCGCCTGCCTGAATGCGCAGGATTGGGACAACCTGGGCCTTTTTGTGCATCAGCAAGTGATTCACAACGCGAGACCATTAGGATTGCATGGCTATCGAAGCATGCTGGAAGCGGATTATCGGGACATCCCCGACTTGCGCTTTGAAGTCGAATGCCTGGTGGTCGACCCACCCCGGTTGGCGGCTCGCCTGGTATTCAATTGCACGCCGGCTGGGGAGTTCCTGGGGCTTGCGGTCAATGGCGCACGGGTCGCCTTCACGGAAAACGTCTTCTACGCGTTCGAGGACGGCAGGATCCGCGAGGTCTGGTCGATTATCGACAAGCAAGCGATCGAGGCTCAGCTCCCATCCATGTAGAGGAGTGCTCCAGCGCTGCCAGTTGCAACGCCCCGCGCATCGTACCCGTAGGCAACGGCATCGCGGAAAACCAAATCCAAGAAGCAATCGCGCTCGACATCCATTATTCGACGCACCCCGAAGTGAGGGACCTGTCGGGCGCATAGCCTGTGAGCCACTCTGGAGGAGATGGCGATGACACGCACCCGTTTTTTTGGAAAAACCGTATTGGCCTGCACGTTCATCCTGGCGATGATCGGTTGGGGGATCGGCTTCTACGGGCCGCCGATCTACATGCAAGCGGTCATGGAGCGCACGGGTTGGCCGATCGCCGAGGTCTCGACCGCCGTGACCGTGCACTTTCTCAGCGGCACGCTAGTCATCGCCAACCTGCCACGTCTTTATGCACGCTTCGGCATGCCCACCATCACCCTGCTGGGCAGCATCGTCCTGGGCATCGGTGTGAACACCTGGGCTCAAGCCAACCAGCTCTGGGTGTTGTATGCCGGCGCCGTCTGCTCGGGTATCGGTTGGGTGACATTGGGGGCCGCAGCCGTTAACACCCTGATCGCCCCGTGGTACGTCAAGGAAAGGCCCAAGGCTTTGGGCAAGGCCTACAACGGCGCCAGCCTGGGGGGCGTGATCTTTTCGCCGCTGTGGGTGTGGCTGATCGAGCGCTTCGGCTTTGCCGCGGCGGCGCTGGCGATCAGTGTCGTCGCCGTGCTGCTCATCGGCGCCTTCGCCTTCCTGGTCTTCAACAAAAGCCCACAAGGCTTGGGACAGCATCCCGACCACGCAGACCAGCCGGAACCGGTGCCGGCCAGCGCCAGCGCCGCGCCATGGACCGCCCTGCAGACGCTTAGGTCGGCCAGTTTCCGCAGCCTGGCGGCCGGCATGTCCCTGGGCCTGTTCGCCCAGATCGGCTTGGTCGCGCACCTGTATTCGATGCTGCTGGGACGCATGAGCGCCCATGACGCCTCGTTCGCCATGGGCCTGGCCACCGCCAGTGCGATGGGCGGGCGATACGTCGCCGCACGCCTGATGATCCAGGGTATGAACCGTCGGCAGCTGGCCTGTCTCGGGTATGCCATTCAGATGCTGGGCACACTGATGCTTCTGGGCCTGGGCCTGCACCCGACGGTGGCCTGGATAGCCGTGGTGCTGATCGGTTCGGGCATTGGCAATGCGACGTCCTTGCCGCCCCTGATTGCCCAGGTCGAGTTCAGCCGTGAACACACCGCCAGGGTGATCGCCCTGATGGTTGCGATCAGCCAGGCCACCTATGCCTTCGCCCCAGCCCTATTCGGCCTGTTGCGCGCCGTCTTCATCGATCCGAATCACGCCATCGTCGCCGTCGTGGCAGCAGCCGTCACCGTGCAGGTGCTCGCCATGGTGTCATTCTATCGGGGCGTATCCCCTCGCCCCTTCAAGAAAGCCGTTTGCTGACCCTATTCCCCCGGGGCGTTGGAGACCTGCACACCGGCATCAAGACCCACCTCTTATCACTTTTGCTTATCCGTCATCAGCACTATGAACAGCACCTGCCGAAAAACTCCTGGAGAATGCCCGCTTATCCATCAACCAGGTGAATCGACATGTCAGGCGAAAAATCGATAGCGAAACTGCTCAGCGGCATGCGCCCATCACTCAATGAAGGCGATTACGTTTTCTGCTGCGTCGCTGACCCGAACTTGGTCAAAGGCGAAGAGGTGCTTGGCAGCTTCCGCGAAAAAGAAGGCCTGACGGTGATCATCGAACGCAGCAGGGCCTTGGCCTTGGGGCTGGACTTCGACTACGTCGCCGCCTGGATCACCTTGACCGTCCATTCGGCCCTGGATGCCGTGGGCTTGACCGCAGCCTTCGCAACGGCCCTGGGAAAGGCCGGCATCAGTTGCAACGTCATCGCGGCTTACTACCACGACCATATCTTCGTCGGGCGGGAAGATGCGCAGCGGGCGATTGAGGTGTTGGAAGCGCTGGCTCGGTCGGGAGGTAGCGACGATTGCCGGTGATGCTTGTAAATCATGGCGGCTAACCTCTCATTGAATGTATGCGTTCGCGGAAGGATTGGCATACTATGCCAGCAATCCACAATCTGCTTGCCTGCTGCTGGAGCTATCATGGCCACCCGAAACGTTGTACTCACTCCTCACCAGGAGCAAGTTATTCATGACTTGGTCCAGTCCGGCCGTTATCAGAATGCCAGCGAAGTGATGCGAGAAGGTTTGCGCCTATTGGAGCAGCGTGTGGCCGAAGACGCCGCAAAAATCGAGGCCCTGCGTCAAGCGGCCTCGATCGGCATCATGGATCTTGAACACGGGCGTTTCACTCATCTGAGCGAAGAAGGCTTGGAACATTACTTGAATGAACTGAGCGTGGAAGCAGCGCTCCCGACAGGAGAGAAACACTGAGCATGTCTCAGTATCGGATTTCCAACGCGGCGCGGGCGACATTGTCGACATCCTCAGGCTCTCCCTGACGCAGTTCGGCGATCAAGCACGCCAGCGTTACCAGATTCTGATCCTCACTGCGCTGCAAGACATCGCCGGCATGCCCTCTCGGATTGGCAGCCAGGACCGTGATGAGCTAGCGCCGGGCCTTCGCAGTTACCACCTCATCTATTCCCGCCAGCAGGCCAAACATCCCTTCGGGACAGTCAAAAGCCCGCGCCATATCGTGTTCTACCGTGTGGCAAACGACGACGTCATCGAAGTCGTCAGACTCCTTCATGATGCCATGGAGGCGCAGTTGCATCTTCCCAACGGTTGATTCAGATGCTCCACCTACGCCCACCCCTCAAGCCGCAACGTCGCCCGCACCAGGCGTTGTTCTTCGTTTTCGATTTCCTTGAGGTGTTCGCAGATGCCCTGGATGTGGGCGATGGCGGCCTTGCGCGCCTGCTCCGGCAGGCGACCGGTCACGGCGTTGTAGAGCCGGGCGTGTTGGCGGTCGATCTGACGCTTCTGCGGTTCTCGGTGGTAGAGGTTGTTGACCGAGGCAAACACTGAAGTGAGCAACAAGTCCGTCAGCGAACGCAAGGTTTGCACCAGCACCGGATTGTGTGAAGCCTCGCAGATCGCCAAGTGAAACGCATGGTCGAGCCGGGCCTGGGCGCTGGCTTCCAGGGACCGGTCGTGGGCATCGAGCAAGGCCTCGTAGCTGCGGGTGATAAGGACGAAATCCGCCTCGGTCCCGCGCAACGCCGCCAGACGCGCGGACTCGCCCTCCAGCAGGCTGCGGACCTCGAACAAGTCATAAAGCGTGCGTGGCTGTGAGCTGAACAGGTGCATCAGCGGCGAGGCCAAGCCGTGCCCGGACAGGTCTGCCACGAATGAGCCCTTGCCTTGCTCGGTCTTGATGATCCCGCGCGCGCGTAGCAGCTTCAGTCCCTCGCGAAGGGCGGTGCGCGAGACGCCAAGTTTTTCCGTCAGCCGCCGCTCCGAAGGCAACAACTGCCCGGTCTTGAGCACGCCGTCGACGATCAGGCGCTCGATGCGTTCACAGACCACGTCGGCGACCTGCGGGTTACGGCTGGTTTCTGCGCTGTCCATTGAATCTCCAACTGGTATGACCAGCTTCGGAACAGGGTTTACGCCCATCAACCCCACTCAATAAATCATTGTTTATTAAATAATTTATTCGACCGACAAAAACAACCTGATGAATAAACTGGTTCGACCAGCCCAACAGCCCATAGACAGTAGAACGCCCCGGGCCAATGATGCAAGTCAGCCGTATCGGAACAGACCTCTCATAAAAACAACTGAGTGTCGGCCACGAACCATGAACATTCTCTACGATGAACGTGTCGACGGCGCCCTGCCTGACGTCGATAAAAACGCGCTGCTACAGGCCCTGCAAGCCCAGCTGCCGGACCTGGAAATCCTGCATCAGCGCGAAGCACTCAAGCCGTACGAATGCGACGGGCTCTCCGCTTACCGCACCACGCCCATGCTGGTGGTGCTGCCGCGCCATGTCGACGAGGTCCAGGGCGTGCTGCGGCTCTGCCACGAGCGCAAAGTGCCTGTCGTCGCCCGTGGCGCGGGCACCGGTTTGTCCGGCGGTGCGCTGCCGTTGGAGAAAGGCGTGTTGCTGGTAATGGCGCGTTTCAACAACATCCTGCACATCGACCCCGCCGCCCGTACCGCGCGGGTTCAACCGGGCGTGCGCAACCTGGCGATTTCCCAGGCGGCCGCGCCGTTCGGCTTGTACTACGCGCCGGACCCTTCCTCGCAGATCGCCTGTTCCATCGGCGGCAATGTCGCGGAGAACGCCGGTGGCGTGCATTGCCTCAAGTACGGGCTGACCGTGCACAACCTGCTCAAGGTCGACATCCTCACCGTCGACGGCGAACACCTGACGCTGGGCTCCCAGGCTCTCGACTCGCCCGGGTTCGATCTGCTGGCATTGTTCACCGGTTCCGAAGGCATGCTCGGGGTGATCACCGAGGTCACGGTCAAGCTGTTGCCTAAACCGCAAACGGCCAAAGTGCTGCTGGCGGCCTTTGATTGCGTTGAAAAGGCCGGGCGCGCCGTGGGTGACATCATTGCCGCCGGCATCATCCCGGGCGGCCTGGAAATGATGGACAACCTGGCCATTCGCGCCGCCGAAGACTTCATCCATGCCGGCTACCCAGTGGACGCCGAAGCCATTCTGTTGTGTGAACTCGACGGCGTGGAGGCCGACGTCCACGACGACTGCAGCCGCGTGCGCCAGGTATTGGAACAGGCCGGCGCCACCGAAGTACGCCAGGCTCGCGACGAGGCCGAGCGCGTGCGTTTCTGGGCCGGACGCAAGAATGCGTTTCCGGCGGTGGGCCGCCTCTCGCCGGATTACTACTGCATGGACGGGACGATCCCGCGCCGGGAGCTGCCCGGTGTGCTGCGCGCCATTGCGGCGTTATCGGCCGAGTATGGCCTGCGGGTCGCCAACGTTTTCCACGCCGGCGACGGCAACATGCATCCGCTGATCCTGTTCGATGCCAATCAACCGGGCGAGCTCGATCGCGCCGAAGCCTTGGGCGGCAAGATTCTTGAGTTGTGCGTGGAGGTTCGCGGCAGCATCACCGGTGAGCACGGTGTCGGCCGCGAGAAAATCAACCAGATGTGCGCGCAATTCAACAGCGATGAGCTGACCATGTTCCATGCCGTCAAAGCCGCGTTCGATCCGAGCGGGCTGCTCAACCCCGGCAAGAACATTCCGACGCTGCATCGCTGCGCCGAGTTTGGCGCCATGCACGTTCATATGGGTCAGTTGCCCTTCCCCGACCTGGAGCGTTTCTGATGGGCAGCGAACAGGATTTCGACGCCAGCGCAGCGCTGCTGGAACAGGTCAACCAGGCGCTGGAGAACGCCACCCCGCTGCGTATCCAGGGCGCCAACAGCAAGGCATTTCTTGGCCGTAGCGTGACAGGTGAAATACTCGACACCCGCTCGCACCGGGGCATTGTCAGCTACGACCCGACTGAATTGGTGATCACCGCTCGCTGTGGCACGCCATTGGCAGAATTGTCCGAAGTGCTCGACGCGTCGCAGCAGATGCTGCCTTGCGAACCGCCCGCCTTCGGTGAAAACGCCACCGTCGGCGGCATGATTGCCTGCGGACTCTCAGGGCCACGGCGTCCCTGGTCAGGCTCGGTGCGCGACTTCATCCTCGGCACACGGGTCATCACGGGACAAGGCAAGCACTTGCGCTTCGGCGGCGAGGTCATGAAGAACGTCGCCGGCTACGATCTGTCGCGCCTGATGGCCGGCAGCTATGGCTCGCTTGGCGTGGTGACCGAGGTGTCCCTCAAGGTCCTGCCAAAACCGCGACAGACCTTGAGCATCAGCCTGGAGATGGACGCCGCCCGGGCCTTGTTGCGCCTGGCGGAATGGGGCCAGCAACCGCTGCCGATCAGCGCCGCGTGTCACGATGGCCAACGCCTGCACCTCAGGCTCGAAGGCGGCGAAGGCTCGGTGGCGGCGGCCCACGACCGTTTGGGCGGCGAACGGCTGGACTCTGCGTACTGGCAAGACCTCAACGAACATCGGTTGAGTTTCTTCGATGAGGACCTGCCTCTTTGGCGCCTCTCGCTGCCCCATGACACGCCTCGTCTGCCCCTGCCGGGCGTGCAATTGATCGATTGGGGCGGCGCCCAGCGTTGGCTCAAATCCGCGGCCGAAGCGACCTTCATTCGCTCGGTCGTGGAGAACGTCGGCGGGCATGCGACCTGCTACACCCCTGGCCTGATCGACAGCCCCTTCCAACCGCTGCCCGACGCCCTGATGCGCTATCACCGGAACTTGAAGCGACAACTCGATCCACGGGGCCTGTTCAACCCAGGGCGCCTGTACGCGGAGCTTTGAACCATGCAGACCACTTTGAGTGACGACGCCCGCCAGCTACCCCGCGCCGAAGAAGCCGAGCGCATTCTGCGCAGTTGCGTGCACTGCGGTTTCTGCAATGCCACCTGCCCGACCTATCAACTGCTGGGTGATGAACTGGATGGCCCGAGGGGCCGCATCTACCTGATCAAGCAGGTGCTGGAAGGCAACGAGGTCACGCACAAAACCCAGCAACATCTGGATCGTTGCCTGTCCTGCCGCAATTGTGAAACCACCTGTCCTTCCGGCGTCGACTACCACAACTTGCTGGACATCGGCCGGGCGGTGGTCGATGCGGCAGTGCCGCGCCCGCTCGGCCAGCGTCTGTTGCGCGAGGGGTTGCGCGGCGTGCTGCCCAATCCCGGGCTGTTCAAAGCGCTGGTGCGCAGTGGCCAGGTGTTCCGCGCGGTGCTGCCCAGCACACTGCAAGTCAAGTTGCCGCGCAACGTGCATCCGGCGAAGCCACGACCAACCACCCGTCATGCCCGGCAAGTGCTCATGCTCGAAGGCTGCGTGCAACCGAGCCTGTCGCCCAATACCAATGCGGCGGCTGCACGGGTACTGGATCGGTTGGGGATCAGCGTCACCGCGATTGACGAGGCCGGTTGTTGCGGTGCGCTGGACTATCACCTGAACGCCCAGGCCACCGGCCTCGACCGTGCCCGCCGCAACATCGACGCCTGGTGGCCGCGCATTGAAGGCGGTGCCGAGGCCATCGTGCAAACCGCCAGCGGCTGCGGTGCCTTCATCAAGGATTATGGTCATCTGCTCAGCAGCGATCCGGCGTATGCCGACAAGGCCGCAAAAGTCAGCGCCCTGGCCAAGGACCTGGTTGAGGTACTGCGCGGCGAACCGCTGGATAAGCTCGGTGTACACGGCGACCAGCGCCTGGCCGTTCACTGCCCCTGCACATTGCAGCATGGGCAAAAACTCGAGGGCGCGGTCGAAGCGATCCTGGAGACGCTCGGATTCAACCTGACGCCGGTGCCCGACAGCCACCTGTGCTGCGGCTCGGCGGGCACTTATTCACTGACCCAACCCGAACTGGCTCGGCAACTGCGGGACAACAAGCTCAATGCCCTGGAAAGCGGACGCCCCGACGTCATCGTCACCGCCAATATCGGCTGCCAGTCCCACCTCGACGGTGCTGGGCGAACCCCTGTCAGGCACTGGATCGAACTGGTCGAAGCCGCGCTGCCTTGACCGACAAAATCGGAGGGGCCTCAAATCGCCTTGGCATGCCTGGGTAATGCCATGGAAATCAGCGCAGCCAGCAATACGAAGGCGCTCGAGATCCACAAGCACATTTCCAGACCGTGCATCTGATAGACCCAGCCGGAGAGTACGGTGCCAATCAGTCGTCCCAGGGCGTTGGACATGTAGTAGAAACCCACGTCCAGCGACACGCCGTCTTCCTTGGCATAGGACACGATCAGGTAGCTGTGCAGGGAGGAATTCACCGCGAACAGCACGCCAAAGACCATGAGGCCGCCGAGCAGTACCGTCTGTGGCGACCACCCGTTGCCGAGCCCAAGGGCAATCAAGGCTGGCAGGCCCGCCAGGGCAAGGGCCCACCCAAAGGCAGCACGACCATCCGGCACATGCCCGTTTTTCTTGCCGGTGATGTTGGGGGCGAAGGATTGCACGATGCCGTAGCCCATCACCCAGGCCGCCAGGAAGCCACCGACCTTCCAGAAATCCCACCCAAAGACGCTGCTCAAGTACACCGGCAACGCCACCACGAACCAGACATCCCGGGCACCAAACAGGAACATCCGCGCCGCCGAAAGAATGTTGATTGCCCGGCTTTTGGACAACAGATCCCGAAACCTGGGCTTGGCTTTGGCCTTGCCCAGGTCCTTCTTCAACAACATCAAACTACCGGCCCAGATCAGCGTCAGGACAGCCGCCATGGCCAGCAACGCACCTTTGAAACCGACCAAGGCCAGCAAGGCGCCGCCAAGAAAGAAGCCGACGCCCTTGAGAGCATTCTTCGAGCCGGTGAGGATCGCCACCCACTTGTAGAGCTTGCCCTGCTGCCCATCGGGGACCAGTAGCTTGATCGAGCTCTTGGCACTCATCTTGTTCAGGTCCTTGGCGATCCCCGACAGCGCCTGGGCCCCCATCACCCAAGGGATGGTCAGCCAGGCCAGCGGAACCGTGAGCATCAACAGCGCCGCGACCTGGAGGCCCAGCCCGATGTTCATGGTCCGGTTCAGCCCCAATCGAGCGCCCAGATAACCACCCACCAGGTTGGTGATCACGCCAAAGATCTCGTAGAACAGAAACAACGCGGCGATTTGCAGTGGGCTGTAGCCCAACGCGTGAAAATGCAGCACCACCAACATGCGCAGGGCGCCGTCGGTGAGAGTGAAGGCCCAGTAGTTGCCCGTCACGAGCAGGTACTGCCGCACGTGTGGCGCGAGGGCTGAGAAGGCTTTCATGGCCGCTCCTCAGACGGCCAGACCGACCAGCCTGGCCAGCTCGACGGTGCGGTTGGCATAACCCCATTCATTGTCATACCAGGCATAGAGTTTGACCTGGGTGCCATTGATGACCATGGTCGACAGCGCATCGATGATCGATGAGCGCGGGTCGGTGCGGTAGTCGATGGACACCAGCGGACGCTCCTCGAAACCGAGGATGTCTTTCAGTTCGTTCAGGGAGGCATCCTTGAGCAGCTGATTCACCTCTTCGACGGTCGTGGCCCGCTCGACTTCAAAGACGCAGTCCGTCAGCGAAGCATTGGCCAGCGGCACGCGCACCGCGTGACCGTTCAGGCGTCCACGCAGCTCCGGGAAGATCTCGGCGATGGCCGTGGCCGAGCCGGTGCTGGTGGGAATCAGGCTCATCCCCGAAGCACGGGCACGACGCAGATCCTTGTGCGGCTGATCGAGGATGCTTTGGGTGTTGGTCAGGTCATGGATGGTGGTAATCGAGCCGTGGCGAATGCCGAGTTTTTCGTGGATAACTTTCACCACCGGCGCCAAACAGTTGGTGGTGCACGAAGCTGCGGTGACGATGCGGTGCAACGCAGGATCGAACAGGTGTTGGTTGACGCCCATGACAACGTTCAAGGCGCCCTGCTCTTTCACTGGAGCGCAGACCACTACACGCTTGACGCCCTGATCCAGGTAAGCCTGCAACACGGCCACGGTTTTCATCTTGCCACTGGCTTCGATCACCAGGTCGCAGCCCGACCAATCGGTGTCGGCGATCGCTTTGTTGGACGTTACCTTGATGCGCTTATTGTCGATAACGACGCTGTCGCCCTCGGCGCTGGCTTCATTGTTCCAACGACCATGCACCGAGTCGAAGTTGATCAAGTGCGCATGGGTCGCCGCATCACCTGCCGGATCGTTGATCTGCACGAATTCAAACTCTGGCCAGCTCCACGCTGCTCGCAGAGCGAGGCGACCGATCCGACCAAAACCATTGATGCCTACTTTGATAGTCATGTTGTTGTGCTCTGTCTCTGTTGTCAGCGGGGGGGTGCCTGGCACGGGTTGGCGTGGCCATTGCCACCTTCGGCGTGCCGTTCGGAGGCGATACCAAGCGACCTAGTTTGCACAGCACATGACGGCCCGTTCAGGACGATCACCCATTTCATCGAGGCGCTTGGCATCAAGGCTTAACCAATGCCTGTTACTTTCGAGCGTAGTGGCCAGCACGTGGTGAACCCAATCAGGCAGGTTCGGGTGCAGCCGGTAATAAACCCATTGGCCCTGTCGACGGTCCGAAAGCAGACCACACGTGCGCAACTGAGCCAGGTGCCTGGAGATCTTTGGCTGGCTCTCGTTCAACGCGCAGGTCAGTTCGCAAACACAAAGCTCCCCTTCTGCGGTGATGAGCAGCATCGTGCGGACACGGGTTTCATCCGCCAGGCATTTGAAAACGGTGGTGGGTGTCAGAGGGTTAGCCATATCGATCTCAGCGTTCGGTTTTTACCTGGACGAACGTCTTGATGCGCTCATGAATGCCATGGAGCGTACAAGCTGCATATTCGATTTGGCGAATATATGGTTTTCCGAATGCAAGGTAAACAAGCAGCCGCCAATTCATCCGACTTGAGCCGGTAATACGCAGTCATCAAATCGACAAATGCCCTGACCTTGGCGGGCCGGTTCCGAGCATGGAGGTCTAGCGAAATGTCAGCAGCCGACGCTCGCTGACTTCGAGGACGCTAAGCGGCAGGCCATGCCTGAACCACTGGCAGTACGACATTCGGCTCAAGCCGGATTGGAAACAGCCAGCTTGAGCCCAAACGCGACAAAAACACCGCCCGTGAGCCGATCAAGGGCCTTCAGGGCCGCCGGGCGTTTCAGGAAATTGCTCAGTGGCACCGTCGCCGCCACCAGAATGCCGAACCAGGCCAACGTCAACAACACATGTAACGCCGCAAGGAAGAAGGAGTAACTGGCCACGCTCGCGCCACTCGGGACAAACTGTGGCAGGAACGTGATGTAGAACACACCTATCTTGGGGTTCAGCAGGTTCGTCAATAAACCGCGGATAAAGGCGTCACGCGCAGAGCCAGCCACGCTCTCGCTCCCCTGCCCTTGCAGCGTTGTCCTGGGCCGCAGCAGCAGTTTGACGCCCAACCAGACGAGATAAGCTGCGCCGACAATTTTCAGCGCAAGGTAAGCCCACTCCGAAGCGTGCAACAGGGCGCCGAGCCCCAGTGACACCGCGGCGCCCCACACCAGGCAGCCGAGCACGATACCGAGGGAAGCCATCGCCGCCGAACGTCGACCGCCAGTTGCGGTAGCGCGAAGCACCATGGCGGTGTCCACGCCGGGGGTCACCGTGAGCACTGACGCAGCGGCGATGAAGGCAAGCAGCAGGGGTAGGTCGCTCATTTGGATGTCCATGGCAGTCGGCAGCCGGTCCGGCTACCCACTCTAATGAGCCACTTGGAGTCTGGTCAAACGGTCCGTGTATCCATCACACCGCCGCAGCCGCACCAACCCTTGAACGCCAGGCAAAAGCCAACACCATCAACAGCCCCAGGCCAGCCACTGCCGCTCCGGCCAGGGAAATCGCGGGATACCCCAACCCCGCATTGATCACCGCACCGCCGAGCGCCGCGCCAATCGCGTTACCTAAGTTGAAGGCACCGATATTCACGGCCGAGGCCAGGTTAGGCGCGTCCTTGGCGGCTTCCATCACGCGCATTTGCAGTGGCGGCACCAGGGCAAAACTGGCGATACCCCAGATCAAGATGGCAACCGCAGCAGGCAGCGGCCAACGCATCAATACGGTGAAGGCCAGCAAGACGAGGATCAGCACGCTCAGCGAAACGATCAAGGTGCGGTCTATCGAGCGATCCGCGGCCTTGCCGCCCCACATATTGCCCAACGTCAGCCCCACACCGAACAGCACCAGCATGGCGGTGATGAAAGGGGTGGATGCATGAGTCTCGCTGCTCAGGATCGCAGCGATGTAAGTGAAGACGGTGAACATCGCACCTGAGCCAACGACGGTCAGGGCCAACGCCCCCAGCACCGGACCACGACTCAATACTCGGATTTCGGCTAGCACACCGTTGCTTTTCGGCGCCGGCACATTGGGCAGGGCGAACCTCAACGCGGCCATCGCCACTACACCCAGGCCAGTAATCCCCCAGAATGCGCTGCGCCAGCCGAACAGTTCGCCAAACCAGGCGGCCAGCGGCACGCCGCCGATAGTCGCCAGGGTCAGGCCCATGAACATGGCCGCGACCGCGCCGGCACGCTTGTCCGGGGCGACCACGCTGGCGGCGACGATGGAACCCACGCCAAAGAACGCGCCATGGTTCAGTGAGGTCACCACCCTGGCGACCATCAGGCTGTAGTAATCGGTCGCCAGCGCTGACATCAGGTTACCCAGGGTGAAAATCGCCATGAGTCCGATGAGCAGATAGCGCCGGGGAATCCGCCCGGTGGTCAGGGTCATCAGCGGCGCGCCGAGCAGTACGCCAAGGGCGTAAGCACTGACCAACAGGCCCGCGGCGGGAATGGAAACGCCGAGATCGGCAGCGATGCCCGGCAACATGCCCATGGGGGCGAACTCGGTTACGCCGATGCCAAAGGCACCCATGGCGAGTGCGATAAGTGGTGGATTGATACGCATTGGAAGGCTCCTCATCTATGCCGCAAATGCTACGATCCAGCCTTTCCAGGCGGTAGATGGCATTTTTGGCAATCACCTTTGCTTAAGGAGCACAAATGGACTTCAACGGTCGCTCAGGTGAAATGGCCATGTTCGTCACGGTGGCGCAAGAAGGCAGCTTGTCAGCCGCCGCACGTGCATTGGGGCTGACCCCGTCGGCGGTCAGTCGCGTCATCGCCCGTACCGAACAACGCCTTGGCACTCGCCTGCTGTTGCGCACCACGCGAGCGATCACCTTCACCGCCGAGGGCGAGGCTTACCTGCGCGGCGCCCGGCGAATCCTGGCCGACATGGCCGAGGTCGAAGAAGCCGTCGCCGACCAGGGCGTGCCCAAGGGCCGTTTGCGGGTCAGCGCCGCCCTGGGTCATGGGCGGCAGACCATCGTTCCTCTGGTGGCAGCCTTCAGCGCCCGTTACCCGAATATCGTTGTCGACCTCACCCTCGGCGATGAAGTGGTCGACATCCTCGGCGGCCAGGCCGACGTGGCGGTACGCTTTGGCCACTTGCCCGACAGCCCGCTGACCGCGCGCAAGATCGGCGACACCGGTCAGGTGGTGGTGGCTTCGCCCGAATACCTTGAGCGCCATGGCACACCCCGGGAACCGGAAGACTTGCTCCGGCACAACTGCCTGCGCTTCAACTTCCGGCGTGCCGAACCCAACTGGCCGTTCACCCGTGACGGCAGAGCGTTTTCCTTGAAGGTCAGCGGCAACATCGAATGCAGCAGTGGTGAGGCACTGGCACAACTCGCACGGGTAGGTGCTGGCATCGCGCGTATCGGCGATTTCACCGTGAGCGAGGACCTGCAGCGCGGCGACCTGATACCGCTGCTGGAAGAATGGAACCCCGGAGACCGGGAGCCGATCCATGCGGTGTTCGTCGGTGGCTCGGCGATGCCAGCGCGGGTACGCGTGTTCGTGGACTTTCTGCTAGAGCATCATCGGATGTGAACAGCCGCCCTCCTAGAACAGGTGCGAAACATCCTCCCCCGTTTCAAGCCCACGGTAATAATCAATCTTGACTTGCAATGCAGCCACGGCGTTTTGCATGGCAACCACTTCGGCTTGTACCTCCTGTAAATGGCTCTCCAGCATCTGGCGGCGTTGGGCAACGGTGGAATCCCCGGCGCTGCGCAGCTTGGCGAACATCTGCATTTTGCCGATGGTCATGTGAGTGGTGCGTAGACGCAGCAGAAAATCCAGCCACGCCATATCAGTCGGTGCATAAAGGCGTTGCCCGCCGGCCGCTCGGGCGACCGGTGCCAACAGACCGATGCGTTCGTAATAGCGCAGGGTATACGCCGTGAGGCCGGTACGCTTGGCGACCTGATTAATCGTCTGGTAGGCGTTCATAAGCACTGTCCTTGGCCATCGGTGTTGGTCATGCAGGGGGCCCGCTCACTGGGGACGCGCGGCGATCTTGATGCCTCGTTTGGCGAACACTTCCCGCGCTGCGCTAATGCCATTCAACGCGCTTGGAAAGCCAGCATACACCGCCATCTGGATGATGATTTCAACGATTTCCTCAGGTTTACAACCGACATTCAAGGCTCCCTCTATGTGCACCTTGAGTTGCGGTTGCGCGTTCCCCAACGCGGTGAGGGCCGAGATGGTTGCCAGCTCGCGTGTGCAAAGCGCGACGCCAGACCTGGAAAACACATCACCGTAGGCGAAATCGACTATCCACTCACCCAGCTCGGGCGAAATATCGCTCAGCGAGTTCACCACGGTGTTGCCGGTGGCTCCGGTGATTTTTTCCAGGGTCTCCATGCCCTTCGCTCGTCGACTATCCGGCTCAGTTGCCGGCGCTACAGTTACGCACGCTGAAAGCACGAGCCCGGTTGCAACGCTAAGTTTTTTAAATGTCATGGCCTATCTCCTTGTTTAAGCCGCACAACGGAACTGGCCGTTTTGGCGGTGCAACAAGAAGGCTATTGGTTAGAGCGCGCTCTAAGTCAAGCGCCTGGTGCCAGGGGACTGTTGTTAAAAAAACGCGGCGACAGTCCAGCTGCTAAGCTCAGTTTTGCTCCAGACCATACCCACAATAATGTCTAAACGAAGGTAAGGCAGCATGACCACGGCTCAGCCCCCGGCAACGTCAAAGTCCGCGAAATGGCGCTTCAAGCTAGGCATCGCCATCCTTTGTCTGATGCTCTCGCTGTGGTTGTTGGTGCCGCTGGCAGCGGCTGCGGATGTGCCCCGCTCCACCATCGCGGCGATCACCGGCGCACTGTTCATCATCAACAAGGTGCTGTTGCTGCTGGTCATCGCAGTGATGGGCAAGGCGGGTTTCCAGGAGCTCAAGCAACATGTGTTCGGCTACGTGTCGGGCCTTGTGCCCAGCGCCGAGCTGGAGGTCAGCGTTACCCGCCACCGTATTGGCTTGGTGATGTTCTGCTTGCCCTTGGTGTGCTCCTTTCTCGAACCCTATGTCGACGCTTTCGCACCCGGCCTGCGTCCCAATAGCTGGGCATTGCAACTGCTTGGCGATGCACTGTTGGTGAGCAGCTTCTTCGTCCTGGGTGGCAATTTCTGGGAGAAATTGCGCGCGCTGTTTATCCGCACCGCACGGGTCACTAGCGCTGACCCGCTCTGAGCCAACGCCCGGACCGCCTCCCCCGGCGCGCTGTCAGTTGTTCTTGAAATGCCATGAGTTGCAGGTGCCGATATGCCCGGAACACAGAATTCGCCCGTTTCCTTCGAGCCAGAGCGCCAAACTGAACCGCCGCCTGAAAAGCCTGCGCCAGCCAATCCTCTGCGACGCATTGCGCTAGGCGTTGTGATATTGATCGCCGTGCTGTTCACCCTCTCCATTTTCATGGAGCGACGCACGCCCTCGACGTCACAAGCCGTGGTGCAAGCTTATGTGGTCGAAATGGCTGCCGAGGTGGGGGGCCGTGTGACAGAAATCGCGGTGCTCGACAATGCCCGGGTGAAGGCCGGCCAGGTGCTGTTTCGTATCGACCCGCAACCCTACAAGCTTGTCGTCAACGAGGCTGAAGCGCGACTGGAGGAAACCGGCCAAACCTTGGGTGCCAGTACTGCCTCGGTGGATGCCGCACAGGCACAGCTGGTGTCGGCGCGGGCGCAGCGCGACAACATACGCGAGCAAGCCCGGCGGGTGAATCAATTGGTCGAGCGCGGTGTGTTCGCCCCCGCCCGCCAGGATGAATCCAAAGCCTCGCTGAGCTCCGCCGAAGCGGCCGTGAGCAAAGCCCAAGCCGACCTGGAACGGGCCCGCCAGCAACTGGGGCCCAAAGGCAACGACAACCCGCAATTCAAGCAAGCCCTGGCCGCGCTGGAAAAAGCCCGGTTGGATCTGGTGCGTACCGAAGTCATTGCACCCGCCGATGGCGTGATCACTAACCTGCAGCTCGCCATTGGCCAAGTCATCAGCGCTGGCCAACCGGCACTGACCTTCATCGACAGGGGCACGGTATGGGTGTCTGCGGCCTTCAAGGAAAACAGCCTGGAGCATGTGCAGGCTGACGACCCGGCGGAACTGGTGTTCGATGTCTTGCCGGGCCGGGTATTCAAGGGCCATGTTGAAAGCGTTGGCTGGGGTGTCGCACAACAAGATAGCAGCAACGCCGCACTGCCCTCCGTGCGCAACCAGAGTGGTTGGGTGCGCGACCCGCAACGCTTTCCCGTACGCCTGATCGTGGAGGAACCGCACCCGATCGGCCCACGTTACGGCTCGCAGGTAAGCGTGGTGATCTATACCGACGACAACCCCATGACGAACGCGCTGGGGGCATTGATGACACGCCTGGGCGCCTGGCTGAATTATGTCAATTGAGGGGTCAATCGATGGGCAAGCGGCGCTGGAACTGCTGCGGATCAAACGCCAGGGATTGCGCGTCGCCCTGGCCGTGACCGTAGGCTTGTGCACGGGTCTGGTCCTGGGTGACATCCTGCCCTTTCTCGCGCCCTTGTTTGCCATCCAGTTCCTCTTGGCCAGCCGCCGCGCGCCAGCGTTATCCCAAGGGTTGATCACGCTGCTGGTGAGTCTGCTGACCGGCGCGCTCTTGGTGGTCATCACCGGCATGTTCGGTGAGCGCCCGTGGGTGCTCCTGCCGTCGCTGTGGCTGTTTTATTTCGCCTGTTTTACCGCCCAAGGCCGACAACTGGGCGGCGCGGGACCGGCGCTGATGCTGGTGATTGCCATTGTGGTGCCGATGCTCGATACCGTGCAGCGCGATCTGGGCGAGTCCATCGTGCTCGTTCTGGTCAAGGCGGTCAGCCTGGGTTTGCTACTGACCTGGGGCGCCCATGCGCTGCTGCCCGACCCTGCGGGTGAACAGGACGACCCGCAACGCGCTCAGCCGCGCGAGCTGACGCTGGTGATTCGCCAGGCCATGGCCAGCGCGGCGATTTTGCTGGCCATGATTGCGCTGTGCCTGAGCGATCCACGATTGGCCACAGCGATGGTCGTCCCCATCACGGTGGCCTCGTTGCTTAGCCAGCTCTCTCTGGACATGAGCAGCCGCAGCGCCCTCGGGCTGGTGATGGTCAACCTGCTGGGTGGAGTCGTGGCTTCCTTGGCCTTTACGCTGTTCGAACTGCGGCCGACCTTGTGGCTGGTGGCGCTGATCCTGCTGCTGGTCAGCCTGCTGTTTGCCGGCAAAGCCGCCATGGGTAACACCGCTGGCAAGGTATTCGGCGCAGGGCTCATGACGTTTCTCATCTTGTTCGGGCTCGGTGTATCACCGTTGCCGACAGAAACGCCCCAGCTGTTTTCCACCCGCATCGCCTACGTGCTGTTTGCGGTTGTCTATGCCATTGGCCTGGCCGCGCTGCTGTGGCCCAGCGCGCGCGTGCAGCAGCCCATCGCAGCCACCCGGTCCGGCGGGTAAAACCTTCACTCATGGGTCGCGGACATATCGTCGACCGGCTGGATGTGCCGGTTCGGTGTGCTTCGCTGGCTCAGCGAAGCATCAAGAGGAATATCGAGGGTAAAGGTTGCGCCCTGTCCGGCCCCGTCGCTGTGCACGGTCAAGCTGCCACCCATTTCCTGCGCGGCCAGCGCGCAGCTGTGCAAGCCGAAACCGTGACCGTCTTTGCGCGTCGTGAAGCCATGGGAAAAAATACGCTTGAGGTGCTCAGGCGCAATCCCATTGCCGTTGTCGGCCACCGTGATGCGCAATGCTCCGTCAGCGAGGAACGCGCTGAACGTGACGCATGGGCTGCGATCGACCACGCTGTCCAACGCCTGCCTGGCATTGTTGATCAGGTTGACCAGAATCAGCAGCACCCGATGCCGGTCCAACGGCAGCAGGGGCAAGTCGGCAAGGTCCTTGACCACCGTCACCTCCCGGCGCGCCAGTAGTCCCGCACTCATGCGCAAGGCATCGTCGATCAGCGCTGCGACTGGCACTGTCTCGACAATACTGACGGCGACGGCATAGGACTGCTGGGCCGCGACAATGGTTTTGATGTGGTCAATGCCCTTGGTGAGTTGCCCGAGTTCTTCGATGATGCCCTCTTGCTCTTCCGTCACCACCTTCGCCAGCTTGAGCAGGTAATCGGGCAGCATCTTTCCCTTGTGGTCGTTGGTGAGAAAATCGCTCAGGTCATGGACGTGTTCGCTCATCAATTGAGCTACCTTGCCCAGCCCCTGGGCCTTGGAGGAACGCATCTGACTGCTGACCAGCTCTGCCGATACGTTCACGCTGTTGAGGACATTGCCGACGTTGTGCAGCACAGTCGTGGCGATTTCGGCCATGCCCGCCTGACGGGATTTTGCATGCAGTTCGGTTTGCACCTGGCTCATGCGTAGCGCCGCGCGCACACGGGCCTTGAGCTCCAGCGGCGAGAAGGGTTTGGCGATGTAGTCATCGGCGCCACTCTCCAGCCCGGAGATGCACGCCTCGCTACCACCGCGGGCGGTCACCAGGATCACGGGCAAATGGGCAAAACCGGCGCTGGCCTTGATCCGTGCGGTCAGGCCAAAGCCGTCAAGCTTCGGCATCATCACGTCCGAAACCACGACATCGATGGGTCGAAGCTGCAGCAGTGCCCAGGCCTGCTCTCCATCCGTTGCGGTGGCGACCGTATAGTCGTCGTGCAACAGTTCGCTGAGATAGCTGAGCATTTCCGGGCTGTCGTCGACCACCAGTACTTTGGATCGCAAGGCATGTTCCGGGGGCTGCTCGTCGTCTGTGCCTGGCGTCGATGCCCGATCGTTGCGACTGCCCTGGCGACCGTCGTCAAAGCGCAGGTGGCGCTGCTCTATTGTGCTGGTTGTGCTTGGCGACGATCGCTCGTGCATAGGGCTGGCTTCGGTCGGCACAGTGTGTTGCTCAGCCCCCAGCGGCAGCCGGACAAAAAAACACGAACCTCGTCCGGGCTCGCTGTTGACGCCGACTTCGCCCCCCATCAGTTCGGCCAGGTCCTTGACCAGGGCCAGGCCAATGCCTGTGCCGCTGTAATGGCGCGTGGCGGAATTGTCGATCTGGGAAAACCGCTGGAACAGCAGCGGCAGTTTGTCCGGCGCAATGCCAATCCCCGAGTCTTGCACCGCGAGTTCGAATCGCTCGCCATCCATTGGCGTCACGGCCAGGTGCACGGTGCCGCCAGCGGGCGTGAACTTGATGGCATTGCTGACCAGGTTGAGCAGAATTTTCTCGAAGTGTCGGGGATCCAGGAACACCGTGCCGAGCGCGGGATCGATGCTGCAGGTCAAGGTGCAGCCCTTGCCCTCGGCCACCATGGCGGCATCCTCGGCCAGCACCCCCACCACCGTGTTCAAGTCAATGGGCGTTGGACACAGTTCAAACTTGCCCGCTTCGGCCTTGGAGAAATCGAGGATGTCATTCACCCGGTTCATCAAGCGCAGCGCATTGCGTTGGGCGCGTTCGATTTGCACCCGCCAGTCCACTGGTGGGGTGGTCGCCGCCGAAAGCTGCTCCAGCGGGGCGAGAATGAGGGTCAGCGGAGTGCGCAGTTCGTGGCTGACCGTGGCGACGAAATCACTCTTTGCCTGGTTAGCGGTCTCGGCCTGGTTGCGCGCCTGAATGAGTTCGACGGCTTGCGCCTCCAGCACTTCGGTTTGTTGGTGCAGCGTGTCGGTCCGTTCGGCGACCATTCTTTCCAGAGAGGCCTGGACTTGCTGTCGTTCGGCCTCGGCCTCGGCCTCCAGCACGCGGATGCGCAGGGCATTCTCCTGGAACACCCGTACGGCGCGAGTCATGATGCCAATCTCGTCGCCGCGTCCGGCGCTGGCGATCTCGGCGTTCAGGTCACCGGCGGCGAGCCGGCGCATGACCGAGGCCAGGGCCACGATGGGCTGCGCGACAAATCGCGACGTGCTCCAGGCGATAGCGCCGGCCAGCAGAATGGCGACGGTGCCCGCAAGTATTGTCGCAAGCATGCTGCGATCATTGTGGGTCACGGCGTCGGAGCGCGCTTGGCCTGCGAAGCGCGCCACCAACAGGCCGGCGCTCCGTGCTTCGTTGCGAACCTGATCGCGCGCGCCGCCCAGGGCATTGCTCGCCTGATGGAACCTGGCGAATGCCGCCCGGTAACCGGCAATCTGATCGCTGACCGTCAAGGGCGTAGCCTTGGCTTGCAGCCCCACGGACGAAGGGAGCACCCGAGAGAGGCGGGAAAGTTCGTCCAGGATGGCACCGACCGAACTGGCGATCTCGGTCGACGGTGACAGGCGAAACGACAAAGTCTGCGCCTCCAGGGTGGCGACACGCTCGGCGAAACGCTTGGACAACGCGGCGGCATTGTGCAGCAAACCGGTGGCTGCCTGAATGTCGCTTGCGTCATGGGCGACCTGCCCCTCCACGTCAGCCAGCATTGTCTCGAGGCGCTCAACCACATCCCCGACGACAGCGAGATGCCGCAAAGCCTCGTCCCCCCGGAGCTTGGGCGCTTCGCCAAGATGCTCGACCGCCCGGCTGGCAGCAGCGAGCGCCGTCGCCAACTGGCCCAGGGCCTCTCGCTCCTGTGGCGCCCCCATCATTTCACGCAGTTGTTCGACCACGGGCTGGAGTGCCGCGCCGGCACTGCGCGCCGCAGTGCCGGCCGCCCCGTCACCGGTCACCAGCACCCTGGCCACATTGGCGGTGATGATCCGTTCGCCGTTGCGCAGGGTGTCCAGGATGCGATGGGCACTTTCGATATTGCCCGCCCGCGCTTCGTGCTCAACGGCGCGGGACTCGACTCCCTTCAACCCATCGGCGATGCCCTGTTCGACCAGGAGGGTCGCCTCTCGCATCCGGCCGTAGTGGGCTGTCATGTTTTCCGTTTCGCCCTCCATGGCCAGGCTCGCCGCCCGCAAGGCGGCGATCGCCGCGGCGAGCCGTTCCAGACTGCCCTTGAGCGTTTGCGCCTCGGCCACCGGAATGGCGGAAAGACCGGCGATAGCCGCCGCCACCATGCCTTCGGCCTGGGACAGGCTTTCCTGGTCGCGGGTGGCAATGAAATTTTCCACCCGTCCGGTGGCCCCGTTGACCGAGGCCAGGATTTCCGCGGAATGGCTGGCGGAATCCACCGCACGTACCATGCCGCGCAGGCCGTAGAGGTTCACCAGCGACACCGCCAGCATCAGGAACACCAGCGCGGCGACCGCCAGGCCAATCCTGACGGCAATGGGCCTGTCTGTGGCGAGTTGGAATGTCACCATGGCCCCTCCACGCTTCCCGCGCGCCACTACTGTTTGGTAACTTCCGGCAAAGGCGTGGGCGAGGCCTTATTGTCGATGGCCGCGTCGATCATCGCCGCGACGGAAGCCTGGCTGTAGAAAGGATTGGCGGCGCCGCCCACCGGCATCGTGGCGAGCCAGGCGTCCAGGTCTTTCCCATCGATACGCACCAACGGCACCTCGACGAACTTAGGCACCTGCTTGCCCGCCAGGATCTGCTGGGCCACCCAGAAACCCACCTGGGAGACGCTCGGAGAAGCGGAGACAGAGACGGTCTCGTAACCATTGGCATCGCGTTCCTGTTTCCACAGGGCGAGTTCATCCTGGCGGTTCCCCATCACGATGATCGGCAAGGGGCGCCCCGCCGCCTTGAACGCCATGGCCGCGCCATAACCGTCGCCCCCTTGAGTCGCGACGGCATCAATGCCGGGCAGCGACGGCAGCGCCAGCGCCACCTCCTTGCGTGCCACGGAAGCCGTCCAGTTCCCGTACACCGTCTTGGCGAATTTCAGGCCTGGGTAGTCGCCAGCGGCCTTGCGAATACCGTCGCTGATATTCTTATCGGTGGCATCGCCGGCAATGCCGCGAATCTCCAACAGCGTTCCGTTCCCCTTGAGGCGCTCGGCGATGTAATCGATTTCCACGCGGCCCATGGCGGACCAGTTGTAGTCCACGGTATAGACACAGCTTTCGGTGACCAGGCTGGCCATCACGACCACCACGATGCCGGCGTTGCAAGCGTCGCGGATCACCCCATTGAGGGCCGTGTCGGACGCGGCCAGGATAACGATGGCGTTGGTGCCCTTGACGATCAAGTCCTGGATATGGGCCGCTTGTTCCGATGCGGAGTTATTGGCGCTGACCACCGGAGCCTCCCGGATCAAGCCATCCTTTTGCGCCTGGGCCGCGATCTCCTGCCAGTTGCGCACCATGACTTTGCGGAAATCGCTTCCCGCGTAGGAGTTGCTGAAGGCAATGCTATAGCTTGCGGTCGGGCCGCCGGCGATACCGCCCTCGGCCGCTTGGGCTGGAGGGGTGGCAACCATCGCCAGCCCGGCCACGCAGCCGGCGAGGCGCCACACGATATGGGATACCAAGCCGCTCATTCGGCCACTCCCGAATAGAACCGAGCAGGAAAAAACAGGCACATACAGACTCCTTTCTTGGGCGGCCGATAATTGAAACCAGTACATTGCTGCAGTGGCAATGAGCATAGTCTCAACATGCACGCTTCGCGCGGCCATGGAGAATTTCAGCCAACTGAGCGATTCATAAGCTCACAGTGGCGGCGGCACCGGTGTCTCGATCTCAACCGGCTCTACGCGGAGCAATTGCCTTACCACCATCCCGCCACCCAGTGGCGAAGAATGTTTCGCAACCCTTGTCATTCAGGACGTCGAGCAGCGTCGACATTGCGTCGATTGAAGGCGCCGATCATCGGTGTACCGTGAGCACGCATGATCGGCTCGATACGGCGGTGCAATGCGTGGTAGCGATAGAACGGCACCCGTGGGAACAGGTGGTGCACGGAGTGCAGGTTCTGTCCAAGCCAGAACCACTCCAACGGTTTGATCCATCCGGGCATGATCAGGCTGTTGGTGTTCCGGTAACGCGTGGACTCCTGGTAGGGCACGTGGGGGCGATAGGCGAACCAGTACGCGACGAAGTACCCACCGGCCAAGTAGCCGAACACCAGTAGCACCCAGGTATGTTCTCGCTCAATGAGCGCAATGAGCGCGGCACGCCAGCCGATCGCGAACAGCACCTCTGCAATGTAGGCTGCCTTCACCCGCCGTGGAGCGGTCGGCCAATAATCGCGGAACAAGAAGGTGTTCTGGACCCACAGGAAACGAAATCCGCACGCCAGGAAAGCGAGAAATCCACCGCTCATGCCATTCACAACGTAGTCCGGATCCTTGTCCGGCTGGTTGGTGAAACGATGATGGGTGAAATGCTCGACCTTGTGAGTAGAGAACGGCACCATCATCAAAGGCGCGACCAGGTACCCACAAAGATCATTGAGCCACTGCAGTCGATGATGAGCACCGTGAATATTGCCGTGCACGGCCTCATGCAGGGGTGTATAGGACATGTAGGTGACAACGGCATAGATCAGTGTCGCCGTTGGCAGGGACAACTGACCTGTCGCGAACAGATAAAAATCGCCCATAAGCGATGTCCACACCAGTAGCACCAGTGCCATCGTCGGCCAGGCCAGTTCAGTGGTGTATTCGCGTGCCGTGGCAACGGCTTTTTTATTCAGCGCGTCGAGATCCTGATCCATGGTCGTCCTCCCGGGACGTTCTTATTGTTAGTGGGTTGCGCAACCTTAGTCGGTAGTCATGTACCTTTAGTAGGACCTGGGACGCCTATTGCCATGCATTTCTGGCCAGGCCGTATCACACCGTTGTTTTAGAAGTTTTCGGCATGGGCATACCAAAGCACGCAATCTTCAAGCACCCCGTGGCCATCAGTCAGGTGATGGTGAATTTCGCTGCGCGCTATGGCGTCGATGCGCAGACCTGCCTGCTGGGCACCGGCATCATCGAAGCGCAGCTGCGGGACGCGGACGCCCTGATCGCACGCGAGCAGGAGATGCGCCTGATCGAAAACCTGATGCTGGCTTTGCCGGACGTTCCCGCGTTGGGCTTCGAGCTTGGCCTGCGGTACAACGTGGCGACTTTCGGCCTTTGGGGGTTTGCGCTGCGAACCAGCCGCAATGTGCGCGAGGCCGTTCAGTGCGCCCTGCGCTACCTGCCGCTGAGCACGGCGTATTGCCGGTTGGAGATATTCTGCGATCAGCATGAATACGGCACGAGCGTCGACGCCTCAGCGATCCCGCACCACCTGCGGCAATTCCTGCTGGAACGAGACATGGCGACCAGCATTCGCCTGTTCGACGAGCTCGCGTTGTCGGGATTGCGCCTGCTACGGCTCGAATTTCAAGGCAGCCCGCCGGCCCACGCGGACCGAATCGAAGCACTGAGCGGCATCGCGCCGCACTATGGCTGTTCGAGCAACGCCATCGTGCTACGTCGGCAAGACGCGGAGTTGCCGCTGCCGATGTACGACGCACATCTGGTCCGGTTATTGGAAGAGCAGTGCCGCGCGCAACTGGAGAGACGGCAAGTCGGCGGCGTCACCGGCCAGGTCCGACAACTTCTGTTGGGGGCAACGGGACTGGCAGCTTCCCTTGAAGAGGTTGCCAATCAGCTGGCGATGGCGCCGCGCAGCCTGCATCGCAGGCTGACAGAGGAAGGCACTACTTTGCGCAAACTCGTCGAGGCGGAGCGTAAACAACTCGCCGGGCAACTGTTGGGAAATACCGAGATGAAGCTGGAGGATCTAGCGTTTCAACTTGGCTACGCTGATGCTACAGCCTTCGCGCGCGCGTTCCGGCGCTGGTTTGGACAGTCGCCGAATGAATATCGAAAAGTCTCGAAGCGGTGAGCGCACCTATAAGACCGGGAGGCAACATGTGCCACCCAGTCGTTCAGATACGGTAAAGCGGAAATCCATCAGAAGCGGTAGCTGACCGAAGCACCCAGACCATTGGCGCTGTTCTGATACTTGGAACGGTAGGCACCCCGGGTCGCTGAGGTGTGGTTGACCTGCACGTTCTCCTCCTGCAGATAAGAATAAGCGACGTCGACCGTGACATCTTCCACCGGTGTCCAACCAGCACCGAAGCTGATTACCGTGCGGTCACCCGTGGGAATACGCGGTCCGCGATTGGTGTTATTGGCGGGCGACTGGTCGAGCGACAAACCTGCGCGAAGCACCCATTGGTTGTTCAACCGATACGCCGCACCGATGGCGTGAGCCCAGGTATCGTGCCAATTCTGCTCTTCGGTGATGGTGCCGAGCGAGCCGCTGAGCAAAGGAGGCAATCCCGAGTTCTCGATGGTCAGTTCCTTGAAGCGACTCCAACGCGTCCAGGTGCTCCCCGCATACAGGGTCCAATCAGCGTTGAGCTGATGAGTCACCGAGAAGTCCACCGATTCCGGGGTATCCACATCCAGCGAAGCGTCATAGCTCTCGCCACTGACACCCAGCAAGCTGAAAATTCCATCGGTGACCTTGGTCTTGGCGTCCAAGTGGTAACTGACCTTGGAATGGTAGGTCATCCCCAAACGGGTTCGGTCGGTAGCCTGCACCAGGATCCCGGCGTTGAAACCGAGGGCCGTGTCGTCGCCAGTGCTTTTGAGTTTTCCATCGTTGCGACCAGGGCTCAGGGGATTGGGCACCATTCCCGATATTTCACCGCTGATTCGGTTGAGGGTGGGACCGAAGCCAATCGAGACTTTGTCGTTAAAGGCATAGCTGACAGTGGGCTGGAACGTAAGGGTCGTGACCTCGCTTTTGTTGGCGTAATAACGCCCGGCAAAACCGCTGCCGTAATCGGTAATCAGACCGAAAGGAACATAAAAACCAACACCGAACGCCCAGTGTTCATCAATGGGCTTGACGTAGTAACCCATTGGCACCGTGGTCACTGGCACCATATCGCCGTCCTCCTGGCCACCGAAGGTGCTGCTGGTTTGGCTTATGTCGGACTTCGCGAAAAGCATCGCCGCGCCGACACTCATCTCCTCTCTCTTCAATCGAGACATGCCTGCCGGATTGCCGAAAACGGTGCTCGCATCTTCAGCAGAGGACGAACGACCGGCAAACCCCGATCCCATCCCGCTGATGCTTTGTTCATTAAGAGCGAATCCGCTTGCAAGCACATGAGAAGTTGCGAGCAGAGCGGCGAAGCCCAGTGGGGTCTTGAGCATTATTTTTTTCATTATTTGAACTCTTGAAACAGCAGCTGAGGTGGATGGAGCTCGTGACGAATTGCTGCAGCAACTGGGCAAAGCTGGGCATATCAGCGCTCTCTGAACGGGCTGACAGTGATCCCCGTAGAGACCTGCCCTGGAAAAAACCGGAGGCCTGCCGCGGCGCTGATTCATGGCGATCCCTCGAGACAGACGCGTCATATTTATTCATGTGACCATTTGTGTCAACAGTCACCACTCGAACAAATAAAGGGCTTGTTGCGGCATCGCGCCGGCAGGGTACGCGTTTTTCGGAATAGGCTGCGCAGAAGGGGTTCGGAGGCAATTCAGAAGCGTTGCCGACGCAAGACAGCACTGAAAGCGAAGGCGGCTCCCTTGAACATGCATGCAAGGTGGTCCCGGTTTTCAGCGCCCTGTTTAAACTCAGTCGCCCACGGCGGAAGGTGACATCAAACTGCCTGTACATTTTTTGAGCGCCCGTTGAAACGCGCTGCCTGCCTGGCATCAGCGCGGTTATCCACAGACATACTCACGGATTTCTTGGATAACTAGGTCGCCGTTATAACGCCGCTTCTGCCGTAGCTAAGTCAAGCCGCCGTCGACCATCAGCGCCACACCGTCGACATATTTCGCATCGGCGGATGCAAGGAACAGTGCCGACGAGGCGATTTCTTCAGGTTGGGCCGTATACCCCAGTGGCGTGATCTGCTCGACATGTTGGCGCAGCGCTGCAGTCGAGACTGTTTTCGACCGCCGATGCCGTATCAGCCTACGCGATGGTACGGCAACTCCAAATTTGACAGCTTTTTGTATCGGGTCGTATCGAAACGCTCTCTACTGTTTTCTCCCATACATTGTATTGTATTGAAACAACACACCCGCATCGAAACTTAGGATGTGGGAGGTACTACATCCCTCAGCGCCTTTGGTAGTAGGCGCTATCGTAGCGTTGACGCTGCTGTTCAGCCCTCGCAATACTTCCCGCCGCAAAACCAGCCAGTCACAACAACAATAAAAATTACTGCAGGGGTGCCTAGATGCACCCATAAAACAAGGAGTTGTTAAATGCTTGGTTACTATGCGCAATACAGCAAGGAATACATCACCACCCTGATGATCGTGACCACCCTGTTCTTTGCCTTACCCATCTTCCTCGCCCCGCTCCAATGGGCCCGGCTCATGCGCTGGACCGTCCCCGAACACGAACACCTGGCTATCTATTTCGGCCGTTGCCTCGGCGCGTTCATTCTAGTCGTTGAAATAGCAATGTTGCGTTCGGCCACCACCGGCACCAGTTTCAGTTATGCCTTCGATATTCTTTTCGTGGTCTTCACGCTGATGTTTTTCGTGCATGTCTACGGCGCAATCAAAAAGATCCAACCTATTACCGAAACACTGGAAATCGGTTTCTGGATGATCCTCTTCGTACTCAACATTCTGTTCTACCCCGCCACCAGTATCACGCTGTAAAGCTTCTCCGGACCGCGGCCGGAGGGCGCTTTCGATTCAACTGCAACGAGCAACTCCAGAATGCTGGCCGCTGGAGAGCTTGGACACATCAACCCAAGTCAAAGCATCCCGCCGGAAGATGACCGACCTCGGGTCTTGCATACAAATATCCCTGCATCAGCTCGATCCCCATGCCTAGAAGCGTCGAGCTTTCTTCACGGGTCTCGACACCTTCGGCGATGACCAGGATATCCAAGCGCCTGGCGACCAGGATGATGCCTTCGACGATCGCTTGCTTGGCCAAGTCTCGATCAATGCTTCGGGTCAGTGCCATGTCAATCTTCAGCACCTGCGGCTGGAACATGGCCAGCAGGTTAAGACCCGAATACCCCGCGCCAAAATCGTCGATGGCGGTAGTGAAACCCTGGCGCTCGTACTCCACGAAAATTGATTTGAGGTGATCAGGATCGACCACCTTCTCGCCTTCGGTCACTTCGAACATAAGCCTTTCTGGCGGGAAATGGGCCAGGCGCGCCGCTTCCAGGGTAGCCCGGATGCACGTCTCCGGCCGGTATACGGCGTTCGGGAGGAAGTTAATGCTCAGCAAGCAATCGGGAATGTCCAGCAGGCCCAGCCTTGCGGCTTCCTCGATGGCTTTCACCCGGCAAGCCTGGTCGAATCGGTAGCGGTTGCTGTCGTTCACGAGCCCCAGGATGTAGCCAGCCGATTCACCATTGACGCCTCTGACCAACGCTTCATAAGCAAACGCAGCGTGTGTCCGGACGTTGAAAATAGGCTGGAAGGCCATGGTGAAATCGAACCCCAGCGCCTCATGGTTGCGGCATTCGGCGCAGCCGAGCGATTGGAATGGAAGGCTTTTCGTCATGAGCAATATTCCGTGGCGGTCAAGATACATTCCTGCGGTTACCAGGAACTGTAGCCGACACCACCTGAGTCGGCGCGGGCCGAAGTGTGTGGCGCACTATCGGACTCAAGGCTGCTCAAGCATGTTATTGCGCGATACCTACCAGCACGAATACCGATTGGTTCGCGGGATAAACCTGGCCTTATATTTTGGTGTTGGAAAACAACTAGATGAATAACACCCGCGCTCATTGCATTTAAGGTCCAAGACTTGTCGCCCTGCCAAAAACGAGAACGCGCTCATGATTAAGATCCTAGCCGCTGTACGCAGAAAACCCGGAATGACGCATGCCGAGTTTTTAAACTATGTGGAGCACACCCACGGAGCAATCGCTAAAGCCAAACCGTTAGGCGTCAAACGGTACGTGCAGAACCATATCATCGACGCCGCTTTCGGGATCGACTCCGACAGTTCCTACATCCAGTCCTTTCACAAAGACTCCATTACAGAGCTGTTTTTTGAAGACGTGCCGGGTTTGATTCGCACCTTCAGCGATCCCTATACCCAGCAAACCGTCGGCCCTGATGCAAAGAACTTCGCGGACCTTTCCGAGCAGCTCGCTCAACTGATGGATGAAGTGGAGACGGCTAGCACCGCTACAGCGCCTCTCCCATGGAAGGTGATGATCCTGCTGAAGAAAAATCCAGCCATTGCGCTCGATCGTTTTTTCGAAGCTTGGGACGCAGCTCACGAGAGCATTACCCGGGAACAGCCCGACTTCCAGAACGTCCTACGCCGGTATGTTCGCTCCCGGTACCTACCCGAGGGCGACAAGGTGACGGCCTATTTCGGGCCAAACATCGCCGTATACGAAGGTGCCTCTAGCCTGTGGTTTGAAAATGAAGCGGATTTTTCGACCTTTCGGCAGTATCAGCGAGCGCTGTTTCAAAAACTTGCCGAGGACGGCGTGGCGCTGACGTCGGCGTCTTTTTTCGCCTACGTCAAAGAGGTCGTCATTTTCGATCACTGCTCCTGAAGACCAGCAGCGCGACCCTTCCATTCAGAAGGGTCGCGATCCCTCAAATAGGCTCAGCCAGCGTCGCAGTGGACTCGCGCATGATCTGTGCATGCTCTTCCTTGTCCCCACCACTTTTCTCTATCTCGCACAGCCGCGCGGAGTTCTCGACTACGAGTTGGCAACGCTCCCAGCGCCGCGTTTCGAACCGGCTCAGGGCCGTCTGTAGATTGCTACTGGCGAGCAACTCTTCGGCAAGCACGATGGCGCTCTCAATACCGATGCCGGCCCCGGAAGCCAGGTGTGGCGTGGTGGCATGCACCGTGTCGCCGATCAGCACGATACGGCCCTTGTGCCAGGGCAGCGGCACCAACAGATTGGACAGGGGACGATAGTCGATACTGGCGCCCGCCTCGTACAGTTGCGGCACCAGCGTTTGCAGGATCGGGGCTGGAAACTCACTCAGCAGGCGCGCCATTTCACCCGGCCAACTGGCCGGATCAATCCACTCGGAAAACGCGCGGTTTTCCATGAGGAACATGTACATGTGCGTTTCGGAGATTGGATTGACGCCAACCTTGGTGCGACCCAGCCAATGAGTGGGGCGCACGATTTCCGGCGGACGCTTCAGCACCGCGCGCCAGACGCTCTGATGAATGGGTTTTGGCGAAGGCGCTTGCGGGAAAAAGTCCTTTCGCGTGCGCGAATGCACGCCATCAGCGGCGACGACCAGGTCATAGCGTTCAGTAGTCCCGTCGGTGAAAGACACGTCAATGCCATCGTCATGCTCGATGACGCTGTCGTAGGTGATGCCCAGGCGCACACGGGTCCCCACTTCCCGCGTCCTGTCGGCAAATATCCGAGCCAGTACCGGGCGCAGGATGCCGCCACCACAGGGTATCGGTTTATCGCTGACCGGCGGTCGAAGCGCCAATTGCACGATCAGGTCGCCGGCCGGTGAAAACACATCAAAATTGGTCGACAAATACCCTTCCCCCGCGACCCGCTCCAGAATCCCAACCGTATCAAGCGCTCGCAGCGTGGGCCCACTGAGCGTAATCCCCGCTCCCAAGGGACACCACAACGGATCGATTTCGACGAGGTCCACTTCGACGCCCTGGCGGGCGAGCTGGATAGCCGCGGTCATACCGGAGAACCCTCCTCCGATCACCAGAACCTTGTTGACTGCTGCAATCATCACGCTCTCCTAATTATTCTTATTCACTCGGGCAGACATTGCATGGCGCACCGACGAGCGCTGCGGCGTCATTGCGTCAATGCCGCAGCAACATGGAATGCCGACGAAAAATGCCGGATCAGCCACGAGACTATCGAATCGGCTATCAGCGCTGAAATCGCTTTGCACAATCCGAGGTATCGCTGGCGGCGATGGGTCTCGCAGGTAAGCCGGGGGCATTGCTCGGAGTGCCTGCCTTTGCGGCAGAACAAATACAAAAGCCGATGAACGACGGCTCACACAAACCGCCATCCACCGGCCTTTAACGACGGTTGGTCACACGCTTTCCAAGCCATCCCAGCAGAGGTACTTCACCTCAAGAAACTCGTCGATCCCAAGGTGTGAACCCTCTCGCCCAAGCCCGCTCTGCTTCACGCCACCGAAAGGCGCGACTTCATTTGAAATCAAGCCACAGTTGATGCCCACCATGCCCGATTCGATGCGCGCGGCGTTGCGCCAGATACGCGCCGCGTCACGGCTGAACAGATACGCCGCCAAGCCAAACTCGCTGTCGTTGGCCATGGCAATGGCTTGGTCATCCGTGTCGAAACGCACCAGTGGCATGACCGGACCGAAGATCTCTTCACGAGCGACCCGCATCCCATGGGTCACATCGGCCAACAAGGTGGGCTCGAAGAAACAGCCGCCCAGCGCATGGGGCTTGCCGCCGGACAGCAATCGGGCACCCTGCGCCAGCGCATCATCGACAAGGGCCTGGGATTTTTTTACCGCCGCCTCGTCAATCAACGGCCCGACCTGTACACCCGGCTCCAGGCCATTGCCGACCTTCAAGCGTGCCATGTGCTCGACGATGCGCTCCGCCAATGCGTCATAAACCCCTGACTGCACCAGCACCCGGTTCGCGCCGATACAGGACTGCCCACCGTTGCGAAACTTGGCCAACATCACCCCGTCAGCGGCTGCATCCAGATCAGCATCGTCGAAGACAATGAACGGGGCGTTGCCACCCAGTTCCATGGAGCATTTCTTGACCGTCTGTGCCGCTTGCGCCAGCAGCAGCCGGCCCACTTCGGTGGAGCCGGTGAAGGTGAGTTTGCGCACCAACGGGTTGGCCGTGAGTTCACCGGCAATGTCGCGCGTGTCATTACCCGTTATCACACTGAAAACGCCGGCGGGCACGCCAGCGCGCTGCGCCAGTTCGGCGAGTGCCAGCGCGGTCAGGGGCGTCTGGCTGGCCGGTTTTACCACCATCGTGCAACCGGCCGCGAGGGCTGGAGCGGCCTTGCGTGTAATCATCGCAGCGGGGAAATTCCAGGGCGTGATCGCGGCGCAGACGCCGATGGGTTCGCGCAGGACCACAATGCGCTGAGTGTCCTTTACGCCCGGAATCAGATCACCGCGCACCCGTGTGGCTTCCTCGCCAAACCAGCGCACAAAAGACGCCGCGTAATCGACCTCACCCCGCGCCTCCTCCAGGGGCTTGCCCTCCTCCAGGGTAATCAGCGTGGCGATGTCCTCGCGATGTTCGACCATCAACTCATACCAGCGACGCAATACCTCGCCACGGCGTTTGGCCGTCAGGCGACGCCATGGGCCAAAGGCCTCATGCGCCGCGTCGATGGCGTGCCGGACTTCAGTTTCACGGCAGCGCGGCAACTCGGCCAGTACCGTTTGGTCCACCGGATTACGCAGCGTGTACTGACCGTGCGGCGTCTCGGCCAGCCACTCACCGGCGATATAGGCACCGTCGCGCCACAGCGTAGGATCCTTGAGTAAATGCTTCATTGTGCAACCCTCTCGATCAGCACGGATGACGCCCGATCATGAAGGCGCTGTCAGGATCCGAAGTCACCGGCAACCCCGACGCGACCAAGCCTTGGCGCAGCGACTTCATGAAACGATCCGGCACGCGCATCGCCGGGGCACGCAGTGGTCCGCCGTTGAAGCCGGCGAGCCAGTCCTGGTATTTCCACATCGTCCGGTTGAGCACACCGGTACCGCCGGCGTAGCTTTGCGCAGCAGCGCCGTTGGCACTGCGGGCCGGATTGACCTTCCAATACAGTTCCATCGCCTCTTCAAATCGGCCCGTGCGGGCCAGTTCGAAGGCTTTCGGGTAGTAGTCACTCATCCAGGCGGTGTTGCTGGTGCCGGAAAATTGCAGTTTCATCAGGCTCATCAAGGGGATAGCGTCGCCTTCGATCGGGCAACTGATCACCACCTGATCGCGGAAGTGGTGATACATCTCACAAATGCCCGCTGGCAGCGGGAACCCTTGCTCGGACTTGATGGCGGCGATATTCGGGCAATCGGCCAACAGCCGACGAACCAACTCCAACGACATCCCCGCTGGATGCACGCGCTCGAAGCCCCATAGCGGGATCGGAAAGAGCATGACCGCAAGGTCCGTCGCGTCGCAGAACGCCTTGGTGTAGTCGTAGATTTCCTGCTCGCTGGTCGGCCAGAACTGCGGCGGATAGGAGAGCAGGACGATGTCGGCACCGGCATTCTCGGCGAGCTTCACCGCCTCGATGTTCTCGGCAAGCGTGCCAAAAGCCGCGTGGAAGAACAGGATCAGGTTTTTCCCCGACTCACGGGCCCAGGCGGTGAACTGCGCGTTCTCCTGGGGAGAGATCGCCAGTTCGCTGCACAGCAACGTGGCGCTGTAGCCCAGGCCTACCGTATGTTCAATGTCGTGGCGAATGCCACGTTCGTTGAGTCGCTTAAGATCGGCGCTGAAACTTGGAATGGTGACCGCCGAGCAGCCCACCAGGTTTTCCCGCGCCCAGGCACGGGCATCTGCTTTCTTGTATGTGGCCATGATGATTTTCCTTCGAACAGTGGAGGGGTTATTTCGAGACAGGGACAATGCTGGCGGGCAACTCGATGCCGAGGCCTTGTTGCCGGGCGCGCTCGTACAGGGCTTGGGCGATGACGACGTCCTGCAGCGCCGAGCCAACAGACTTGTAAAGAACGATGTCGCTTTCGTTTTGCCGTGGGGTGACACGACCCGCGACGAGGTCCGACAGCGCGACCAATTTGTCGGCGACATACACGCCGGCACTGATCGCCGCAATGGCATCGCCGGTATCGTGGAGTACCTCTTGCGGCATATCGGCGACGATGCAGACGGCTCGCTCCATCGTGACCGGGTCAACTTCCCGTTGCTCAGGCAAGGTGGAACCCAACGACACGACCGTAGTGCCGGGGCAAAGCCACGCGCCTTGCAACACCGGCGACTCGTCACGGCTGCGGGCGGCACAAATCACCACATCACAATCCTGCACGGCCTCTTGCGCGCTGTTCACCGCTTGGATATCCAGCCCAGGCCTGAAGCTTTCGGCAAAGCGCTCGCGGCTAGTGGGCGTTGGACTGAATACCCGGACATGCGCCACATCGCGCACGGACTTGAGGCAGTCCAATGCGCCACGGGCCTCAAACCCCGAGCCAATCACCCCCACCCGCAGCGCGCGCTTGGGCGCCAGTAAATCGACTGCCAGCGCAGCGGTTGCCGCCGTGCGCAAACCCGTGACCCGATTGCCGTCGATCAGGGCAGTGAGCGCCATGGTTTGCTGATTGAACAACGCGATCAGGTAGCTGGCACAGCGCGCCCGCATGGAGGCCGCGATCAACTTGCAGCCCATGTGGCCGCCAGTGGGTGGGACAGCGGTCAGGCTGCGCAGCCAGATGCCATCGCCCCGGGCCATGGAGCGAGGCGGTACCATGGCGTCCGATGCGGGACTTGCATACGCCTCGGCGAGCGCGGCGACGGCGGTGCTCCAGTCGGCGAGCGAGGCCACATCGGCGTCACTGAGAAAAAGCGTCGGGGCAATGACTTGGAGTTCTTGGGCGTGATGCATGGCGCAAACCTCGCAATCGGGGATCAGTCGTTGGTTGACTGACACCCTACGAGGCGCGCCCCCCACCGAATACTGCTGGGGATGCAAAGCAGCTATCGCTTAAATCGATGGCATGGACAGATTGCAAATCAGCCGTCGCACTTCACGGGAAGCACGAGTCAAGGGGCGCCGGGGCGATTCGACCAGCACGACAAAGCGCTCCAACACAGGCTCGATAATGCGCGATGAAACCAGCCGTTGATCCAGCGAGCCCGGCAGCACAGAGGCAATCGCATAGCCTCCGCCTGCCGCGACGACCTCGTACTGGAGCTGGACCGAGTCGGCTTCCACGGCCACGCACAGCTCCACGCCTTGCTCGGCGGCCAAATGATCGAGCCTGGCCCTCAGCAGATGCGGTCGCCCTGGCACGACCAATGGCAGCCCCGATAGATTTTCCAGCGCAATATCTCGACTTCCGAACAGAGGATCAGCGGCAGGTCCTACCAGGTGCAGCGGTAGCCTGGCCAGCAGATGGGCTTGGCCGATGCTCGCCTCGCTCTCACGCAGCACCAGCGCCATATCCAGACGACCATCGTGCAACTGCTCTTCGAGTTGAGCGCTCGCGCCCTCGATCAGGTGCAATCTCACACCGGGCATCTGGGCACGCACCGCAGCAAAAAGCGTCCCCGCAAACCGACGCACCGCGGAGGGCAACATACCCACGACCACCTCTCCCACCGGTTTGCCACGCAGGTTGCGAATGTCATCGGCAAGGCTTTCAGCGTTCGCCAGAAGATCCGATATACAGGGCAGCAGCTGCTCGCCAAACTCGGTCAGCACCACCCCGCGCCCGGTGCGATGGAACAGGCGTTCGCCACATTGCGATTCGAGCAGGGCAATATTGCGACTCACCATGGACTGCGGCATGTCCAGCAGCACGGCTGCTTTGCTGAGACTGCCAGCCGCCACGACCCGGACGAACAAAGTCCAGCGGGGATCGATGATGGTGAGCGCCGTGGCAGTAGGCTGCGTGGCCGTGTCCGGCACCGGGTAGCTCTGGTTATCCGTCATGTCATCAACTCTTGGCGGGCCTGGTGCAAGTATTCGCGACTGTCCTGGAGATGCAGGCGCATCGCAGCACGTGCGCATTCAGCGTCCTGATGGAAGATCGCCTGGTAAATCTGTTCGTGCTCGCTTTGCATGCGCTGCTCGTAATGCTGAGGCTCATCGTGAAACAGGCGCGCGGAATCCAGTCGGCTGCGCGGGATGATGACCTCGCCCAGGTTGAGCAGTGTGCTGGCGATGTAGGGGTTGCCGGTCGCCTGGGCAATGCCAAAATGGAATTGAAAATCCAACGCCGCCCGATCATTGACGCTGACATCCGGCTGCCCGAGCTGATCGAGAAGAGCCCGTAACCCCGTCAACTGATCCGGGTTGCGTCGCTGGGCCGCCAGCCCGACGGCTTCTACCTCAAGACCGATCCGAAACTCCATGATCGCCAGCGAATCGGTGATGAGACCGATCGTCGACGGGTCGATGAAGGCCCCCAACGACAGGGCGCTACCGCGTACAAAGGTCCCGATACCGTGGCGTGTCTCAACCATTCCGGCAGCCTGTAGACGCGACATGGCCTCGCGCACCACGGTCCTGCTGACCCCATGCTCCAGCATGAGGGCCGACTCGGTGGGCAACTGTTCACCGCCACGCAGCCGTCCCTCGACAATGTGCTCCGACAGCAGCGCCTCAAGCCCCTGGGACAGGCTACCGCGCTTTTTTTCACCGGCCGCTGGCGCGCTCATTCCTCGAAAATCGCGACGGCGCGGACGAAGCCGGCCGAAGCGTGCCTGATCTTGTAGGGAAAGCAGGACACCTGGAAACCATGGGCCGGTAGGCATTCCAGGTTGGCCAGTTTTTCCATCTGGCCGTAGCCGATGTCGCGTCCGGCCTTGTGGCCTTCCCAGATGATCGAGGCATCGCCCGTGGCGGCGAAGCGTTCGCGTGTGTACTTGAACGGCGCATCCCAGCTCCAGGCATCGGTGCCGACCACGCGCACGCCGCGCTCCAACAAGTACAACGTGGCCTCACGGCCGATGCCGACCCCGGCGTCCAGGTACCCTGGCTGGCCGAACAGCGCACCGGCACGGGTGTTGACCAGGACAATGTCCAGCGGCCGTAGAACATGGCCAATACGCTCCAACTCGGCTTGCACTTGGGCAGCGTTGACCACATGACCATCTGGCAAATGACGAAAGTCCAGCTTCACGCCCGGTTGCAGGCACCAGTCCAACGGCAACTCGTCGATGCCAAACGCCGGCTTGCCACCGTCCGTGGTCGAGGCGTAGTGCCAAGGGGCGTCCATGTGCGTACCGCTGTGCGTGGTGATCTGCAGGCGCTCGGCCGCCCAGGATTCGTCACCGGGCAGTTGCGCCTTGGACAGGCCGGGAAACATCGCGGCCATCTCCGGCCAACCTTGCTGATGGTCCATGTAGTCGATTCTCGGCAGCAATGGCGGCGGATCGGTGTAGGGATTGTTGTCCAGGGTCACGGACAGGTCCACCAGGCGGCGTTTAGTTGATTGCATTTTCACTCACTCCAAGTCCCACCCGCCCACGCGCACGACGCGTCGGGGTGGCAGCGTTCAAACTGTTACGTATCAAGGCGCCAGCCGAGCCGTCATGGCGAAAGCCAAGGGCGCGGGCCAGAGGGGTTTTCATTGCGGGGAAGTTGCCGAACAATGCTTGCAGTCCAGCGTCCGGTGCGAAGCTGATCAGCCCGCGGCGTTCCTGCCCGTAGACGGCGGCCAGGGCATCCATGACCTGGGCAATGGACAGGTGCAACAGCGGTAATTGCCAGACACGTGACTCGCCAAGCTCAACGGCGGGCAGTTCGGCGGCCCGCAGCAGGTTATCCACGCAACACCGCACGGACATCCACCACGCCTGCGCCTGGGGCGACACCGGGCAGCAATACGGTTCACCTTGAGCAAAGGCGTGCAGCAGGTCGCTCATGAACGCCGAGCGCAGGCCGTTGGGTTCACGTGGACGGGCGACAATGCCCGGCAGGCGCACGGCCCGACCGTCCACCTCGCCCCGTCGGGCAAGGTCGTTGATCGCCATTTCCACCATCGCCTTGTGCGCCCCGTAACTCAACTGCGGGTGCGGCACGGCGCGCTCATCCATGCGGGCCGGCAGGTCGCCGCCGTACACCGCCACGCTGCTGGCATACACCAGCACCGGCACGCCAGGCTGTTGGCGCAACTGGTCAAGCAACTCCAGGCTTGCCAACAGGTTGATCTGATAGCCCAGTGAATAATGCTGCTCGGCCGCGCCACCTGGAATGCTGACCAAGTGAAAAACCACATCGATGCCATCGGCCAAGGCGCGGCGCAATAGCGCGGCGTCGGTGACACTGCCGCAATGCTGGCGCAGGCGTTTATCCTCAGCAAACCCCACCAATTCCTTGTCCAGCAAGATCAACGCGCTGATCGGCCGGCCGCGCAACTCATTGGTCTGGAGCAATCGTTTCACCAGCGCCCGGCCAACAAAACCATTGGCTCCGGTAATCATCACGCGCATGGGAGGCCTCCGCGCACGACACACTGGTCTATCGCCCCGAACACCGACTGCCCTTGCAGATCGAAGACCTCCATGCGCACGCGGTCGCCAAAGCGCATGAAGGACGTCCGTGGCGCACCGTGCTCGATCATCTCAACGGCACGACGTTCGGCGATGCAGGCCGCGCCCACCGTGGGGTCGGCATTGGAAACCGTGCCGGAACCGATCACGCAGCCAGCCCTGAGACGCCGGGTCAGCGCTGCGTGGGCGATCAATTGATGAAAGCCGAAATGCATGGCACCACCGTGTGCATGACCGAACCACTGGCCGTTCCACTCGACCCTCAGCGGCAGGTGCACCCGCCCGTCGCGCCAGCCTTCGCCCAACTCGTCGGGGGTGATTGCCACCGGGGCGAAACTTGACGAGGATTTGGCCTGGATAAACCCGAAGCCCGTCTTCATCTCTCGGGGTGCAAGTGCGCGCAAGCTGACGTCGTTGACTTGCACAATGAGCCGAATATGGTCGACGGCGTCTTGTGCCGAGCAACCCATGGGAACCTCATCGACCACCACGGCGAATTCACCTTCGAAGTCGATGCCATGGGTTTCACTGGGCAGCACGATGTCATCGCGAGCACCGAGGAAGTCATCGCCGCAGCCCTGGTACATCAGCGGCGTGTGCTCGACACCTTCAATCGGGTCCAGCGAAAACGCTTTCTGCATCCGCTCGCCATGGCTGAGAAACGATGAGGCATCCAGCCACTGCCAGGCACGCGGCAAGGGTGCGGCGGCTTGTTGCGGATCAAAGGCGAAGGCCCCGGCCAGCGAGCCTTCGTTCAGGACGTCATAGCGAGCGCGCAAAGCGGCTTCAACCCGCGGCCAATGCTCGATGGCCTCCTGCAGTGTCCCGGCGATGTCACTGGCCTCCACCGCCCAGGCCAGGTCGCGCGACACCACCAGCAGGCGACCGTCACGATTGTGATCTTTCAGGGTGCTGAGCTTCATGCCGGTTCTCCTTGCAGCTCGGGGGCGAAGCGACCATCGAGCAGCACAAACAGCATGCGCGCCATCTGCTCGGTGCGATTGCTCCAGGCGTGGTTGGTGCCGCGCTGCACGACGATGTCACCGCGTTTGAGATGCACCTCCTCACCATCGAGCACCAGCCAGACCTCGCCCTCGGTGACCACGCCGTAGTCCAGCGTTTCGGTACGGTGCATCAGCTTGTGCTTGGAGTCCGCCTGCCCTGTACCGGCATGAGCCTGGCCAATTTCGGCGAAGGCGGCCGCGGCATCCTCGGCGCTGACTTGGTTCTGCACGCTGTCGGGCGGAATATCCACCACGCGAATGACGCTGCCCAATGGTGCGGGGCTCAGTTGAAGCGGCTTGTTGGTGGGGTCGTCGCCGTTATCCAGCACGGCCGGGCTGGCACCACTGTTCCAGATCTCATGGAAGACCGTACCGGGCACGGCCTTGAGGGGGAAGCTGTTGGGCGTTGGTCCGCTGAGCGCGACCACCGCCTGGCCCTGGGCATCGTGCCCGGTGACCACGCGTTTGAAACCAGGAAGCTGTTGCATGTTCGAGTCCTCAATCAGTTGGCGAAACGCGCCAGCGGGTATCGATGAATTCATGAGAAAACCTTAAAGATCGAGCACCAGCCGCGCGCTCCTCGCGCGCGAGCAGCAAGGCGTGAACTGGTCGTTGCGGGCCCGCTCGGCATCGGTCAGGAACATGTCGCGATGCTCCGGCTCGCCGTCCAGCACGCGCGTGATGCAGGTGCCGCAGATGCCCTGTTCGCAAGACAACGGGATGTCGATGCCGGCCTCCAGCAGCACCTGGGCGACGCTGAGCGTGGCCGGCACTTGGAAACACTGTCCGGTGCTGGCCAGTTGCACCTCGAAACCGCCCGCCTCGCTGGCCGGCGCAGCGGCGGCGGTAAAGTACTCACGGTGCAGTTGCGCTTCGGCCCAGCCCTGCGCGCGCGCCGTGCCGAGAACGTGTTCCATGAAACCGTTGGGGCCACAGACATACAGGTGGCGGTCGGCGGCTGGCCCGGACAGAACCCGACCGGCGTCGAGACGCTGGACCTCCTCGCCATCGTCCATATGAACCTGCACGCAAGCGGCGAATGTCGAACGGCGGATGTACTCGATAAAGGCCATGCGCCCGGCCGAGCGACCGCAATAGTGCAGTTCGAAAGGCGCGCCGATCCGCGCCAGGCGCTCGGCCATGCAGAGGATCGGCGTGATGCCGATACCGCCGGCGAACAGCACGCTGTACCCCGCCCCATGCTCAAGCGGGAACAGGTTGCGTGGCTCGCTGATGCGCAGCCGACTACCTTCGTGCACCTGTTGGTGCATGGCCTGCGAACCGCCGCGAGACGCCGGGTCGAGCAACACGCCCAACAGGTAGCGGTGGCGTTCTTCGGGGTGATTGCACAGCGAGTACTGGCGCACCAGGCCATTGGGCAGGTGCACGTCGATATGCGAGCCGGCGCTGAAGGCAGGCAACATGGAATCTTCCGCTGGGGCCAGTTCGAAGCTGTAGATGCCTTCGGCTTCGAGGCGTTTGCCAGTGACGATGACTTCAATCATCACTTGGCACCCGCAGGCTGCTCAGCGGCAATCATGCGATCGAGTACACGCCGCGCGCGAACCGCTCCTGCGTCACCGATCAGCAGGACCGGCTTCAAGTCCCAGAACGATGCAGCGCCCATCATGCGCTGCTGCGCCTCGAGCATTGGCAAGTCTTCATCGGCAAAGGGCCGGCTGATCGCGGCCGCCTGCTCATCAGCGAATCTCTCGGCAAATTCGCCCATCGCCTTGGGGAAACAGACTGAGAACCAGTAGTGAGTCGTGGTCTCGGTCTCTGGAGTGAACAGATGCGGAATCGGTGTGGAAACACCCTGATCCCTGGGGAGCCCGGTCGCCACGGCGCCGGAAAACAGCAACATATTCGCCGGAGCATCCCAACGCACATCGATCCAACGGTCCACCGGTGTGCCCTGAGGAATGTTCCAGGCGGCGTACAGAAACTCCGGCATGATTTCCGCAACCGTCTGGCGGTTGGACCAAACGGTGTTGCCCTCCTCTTGCACGCTGGTCAACGCGCTCTTGACGCCATCGCCACCCAACGTAGACGGATGCAGAAACTCGATATGACTCAGGTCCATGATGTTGTCGGTTTCCAGCACGTAGTTGGCCCGCGCGTGCAGGTAGCGCTTGCCGACATACCAGTGGTCTTCATCCATGCAACTGAAATCCGGAATCAGCGTCGCATCGGCCAAGCGTGGATCACCCATCCAGATCCACAGCAGGCTGTAGCGTTCAACCAGCGGGTAGGCCTTGACCTTTGCCGCCTTGGGAATTGCACCATCGCCGTGGGGGTTATGCACACAGGTGCCACTGCCATCGAATTCCAGGCCGTGGTACGGACAACGCACCGCATCGCCCTTGAGGATTCCCATGCCCAGGGGCGCGAAACGGTGGGGGCAGCGATCGGCAATGGCTTGGGCGTTACCTTGGATGTCGCGGAAAAAAACCACGGGCTCATTAAGCAAGGTTCGTTGGAACAGCTCGCCAGCCTTGACCTCGTTACCCCAGGCGGCCGCGTACCAGACGTTGCGTAGAAAGCTCATCGCGATTCCTCTTTTCCATAACTTGATGACGGACTGGCTTGCGTCTGCGCGCGTTCGGCTTCAATCAATCGACGCAGAAGACGTCGACAGCGCACGGCCCCTGCATCGACTGGCAGCAACACAGGGCTGAGGCCAAGCAGTTCAACCTCGCCAATCTGGCGCTGTTGAGCCTCGACCATGGGTTTGTCTTCGCCGGCAAAAATGCCGATCAACATCTCCTGGACGAAGGCATTCAACTGCGCATTGTCTTGCTCGAAACTGCGCGTGTTGGCAAAGAAATAATGGGTGTTGGCCGCGTCCTGCGGCGTCATCAGATGCAGGTTCCATGTCACTGGTCCCTCGTCCCTGGGGCGCCCTGGCGCCGTGGCGCCACTGCCGAGCAGCATCAGGCCAGGTGCGTGCCAGATGACTTCGGCCCAGACGTCAGCCCGGCTTGGATCTTCAAGGTGAGCGCCGAACGCCGGTGGAGGCACATCATCCGGTGCCCACCAACTGATGCGGACGCGATCATGGGGCAGCTCCTCGATGGTGGCGCGGGTGCGTGACAACGCCCCGCCACCGAGCGTATCGGGGTGCAGGAAATCAACGTGGCTCAGGTCCATGATGTTGTCGGACAGCAGTTCGTAGTGCGCGCGCGTAGGCAAATACCCATGCCCCTTGGCGTGGGTTGGCGCCTCGTCGAGAAAGGAAAAATCAGGAATCAGCGCATTGTTGGCCAGGCTCGAATCACCCGGCCAGACCCAGATTGCCCCATGGCGCTCAGCGACCGCGAACGCACGAACACAGGCGGCCTTGGGGATATTCCCATCACCATGGGGATTGTGCGTACATTGGCCGCTGCCATCGAAACGCAAGCCGTGGTACGGGCATTGGACGCTGTCGTCGACAATCTTGCCCATGTGCAGCGGGGCAAAACGATGCGGGCAACGATCGGCGAGCGCCTGGATGACACCCTGGCTATTGCGAAAGAACACGATCGGTTGCTCGACGATGGTTCTGCCAAGCATGCCACCTTGCGCCAGCTCGTCCGCCCACCCAGCGATGTACCAGGTGTTGAGCAAATAACTCATGGTGTTCTCCTCATTGTTTTTATTGTTATGAAACGTCGAATGGGCAAGTCAGTGCTCAGGGTCTGCGGTAACCGCAGTGGGAAAAGCAGCCCCGCTGACCCGCAACCGAAGACAGGCCAGGGCCACTACGAGTTGAACGCCCGCGACAATTCCCAGTGCAGCGGGCAAGGCACCGATTACCCCACCGGTGATCGCCAGCACAACCAGCGGGCTGGCGAACTCACCGGCAAAGAACATCGCCGTGAAACCGCCGGCGGCGCGGCCGCGCTGCTGGAAATCGACCTGGGCCATGATCCAGGTGAGCAAGGTCGGCATCATCAGGCCGATGCCCAGTCCGTTGATCAGGACCGCGATCACCACCAGCCCGTGACTGTTGGCTACCGCCAGCAGCCCGCCACCCATCCCGGCCGCGACGAAGGCCAGGAGCATCTGCCGGTGCGCCGGCACACCGCTGAACAGACGGAAACTCAGGGCGCCGACCAGCACGCCGAATTGACTGGCGCCCATGGTCAAGCCGATCTGTTGCGAGCCTTCGACATGCAGCAGGTTGAGCAGATAACCCACTTGTACCGGCACGATGAACAGGCTCAAGCCCGCCAGGAAAGACAAGCCATACAACGGTGCCAAGGTGCGCCAGGGGAATGCCCTGCTCATCGCCTTCTTCTCGATGGCCGCATGCCCACGCGGCTCCCAGAGCAACCAGGCCATCAGCGGCAGGAACACCAGCCCCAGCCCATACAGGGCAAACGGGGTACGCCAGCCGTGCTCGCCGAGCACGCCACCGACGGCAATGAAGATCGCCGCCGACAACGACGTCGCGACCATTTGCAGGGCGAACATGCGTTCACGCCGAGCGCCGCTGTAGTAATCACCCATCATCGTGGTGCAGCAGGTCATGATCGCCGCCTCGGCCACGCCGATGCCGGCGCGGCTGATGACGATCGCCTGCAACGAATCCAGCCAGAACGGCAGCACGCCACAGACGGTGTAGAGGCACATCGCACCGATCAGCAACGGCTTGCGCCCGAGTCGGTCGGCGATGATTCCGGCGAAGGGTGCCAACAGGGCAATCATCAGCGCCGGTAGCGTCAGGGCGATGGGAACCAGCACCGCGACGCCCGGTGTGCCGGCGAAGTGTTCCTGCATGCGCGGCAGGATGGGGGCCAGCAGCACCGCACCGAGCACCGGCAGGCAACTGCCAAGCAAGAGCAACAGGGACTGCGGCAGCCGCGCCTGGCGTTCAACGTTCATCGCGCACCTCCGCAGGTTGCGCCGCGCAAAATGCCATGCCGAAGGCGCTCAGGCCGGCGATGAGGTCAAGCCATAGAGACTGCTGGAACAGATGCACACGAGACATGGGAAGTCCTTTCTTGTTGTTATGACGCGACGGGATGAGCGGCCGCCGTTGCCGTCTGATCGAGCCCCGGAGCCAGGCGCAGCGAATGTTTCACGCACGCCCCCTCCTCGGTTAAGGCAGGCGTCAGCGGCAAGCTGGTCGGATGGCTGGGTTCGGCCTCGGCCGGTCCCGTGCTCACACGCTTGCTCGGCAACAGGAAGTGAGCCAGGGCTGGCAACAAAACCAGCGCGCCGACCATGTTCCAAACGAACATGAAAGCCAGCAGCACGCCCATGTCGGCCTGGAACTTGATCGGCGAAAACATCCAGGTGGCCACGCCGATCGCCAGGGTCACACCGGTCAGCATCACCACCTTGCCGGTGGACAGCAGCGCCCGGTAATACGACTCCGACAGGCTGGTGCCTTGACGCATATGGCCGAGCAGGATGCTCATCACATACAGCGCGTAGTCGACGCCGATGCCCACGCCGAGGGCGATCACCGGCAGGGTCGCGACCTTGACGCCAATGTCCAGCCAGACCATCAAGGCTTCACAGAGGATCGAAGTGAGCATCAGCGGAATCACCGCGCACACCGTGGCGCGCCAGGAGCGGAAGGTGATCAGGCAGAGCAGGATCACCGCACCGTAGACCCAGAACAGCATTTCGCGGTTGGCCTGCTTGACCACAATGTTGGTCGCTGCCTCGATCCCGGCATTGCCCGCCGCCAGCAGAAACTGGACCTCGTCGGTATTGTTCGCGGCGGCAAATTGTTCGACGTGATCCACCAGGCCGCTGAGGGTTTGCGCCTTGTGGTCGGAAAGGTAGGTGTACAGGGTCAGCAGGCTGCAGTCTTCGTTGTACAACCCACGCGGCGCGCCGGCGGTGACCATGTTGAGCATCGCCTGGTTGTTCTGCAGCTCGTACCACTTCGGGCTGCCTTCGCTCAGGCCCACCAGCATCCGGCGATTGAGCAAGGCCAGGGAATTGGTCGAATCCACCCCTGGCAAGGTCCGCAACTGCCAGTCGAGGGCATCGACCTTGTTCAGGATGTCATAGCGCGAACAGGCGCTGGCAGGGGTCTTGATCATGACCGCGAACAAATCGCTGCTGGCGCCGTAATGCCGGGTCAGGAATGCATCATCCTGGTTGTAGCGCGAGTCGGCCCGCAGCTCGGGCGCGCCCGCATCCAAGTCACCGACTTTCAATTGCAGGCTGACCACGAAGCCGAGCGTCGCCAGCACTAGGCTCAAAGCGATGCACAACGCCGCCCACCGGCGCTGGGTGAACAGGTCGAGGAAGCGCCAGAACCCATGACGATGCTGGCCCGCTTGTTCGGCGTGCTCGCTTTTCAGGCTCAGTCGCGCCGCGCGACCGCTGACCCCGACATAGGAAAGCAATATCGGCAGCAGGATCAGATTGGTGAAGATCAGCACGGCTACGCCGATACTGGCGATCATCGCCAGGTCCTGGATCACCTGGATCTTGATGATCATCAGCACCGCGAAACCCACCGCATCACAGAGCAGCGCGGTGAGACCGGCAAGGAACAGGCGGCGGAAGGTAAAGCGTGCGGCGACCACCCGGTGCATGCCGCGCCCGATGTCCTGCATGATGCCGTTCATCTTCTGCGCCCCATGGCTCATGCCAATGGCAAACACCAGGAACGGCACCAGCACCGAATAGGGGTCCAGTTGATAATTCAGCAGCGGCAGCAAGCCGAGCTGCCAGACCACCGCCACCAATGAGCAGAACACCACCAACAGAGTGCTGCGAATGCAGCGGGTGTACCAATACAGCACCACCGTGGTGATCAGGATCGCCACGGCGAAGAAGATCAGGATCTGCCGCAGGCCGGCAATCAGGTCACCGACTTTCTTGGCGAAACCGGTGATGCGGATGTCGATGTTGTCGCTCTGGTATTGGCTGCGCAACGACTCCAGTTGTTGCGACAGCCGGGTGTAGTCCAATGGTCGGCCATCGGGGGTGCGCTGCAGCAGCGGTACCTGGATGATGCTCGAAGCCTGGTCGAACGCCACCAACTGACCAATTTCGTTGGACAGCTGCACATTGCGCCGCAAGGCCGCAAGGCTCGCAGTGCCGCCATCGTAGTTATCCGGAATGACCGGCCCACCCTCCAGACCCGCTTCTGTCACCGCGACCCAGCGTGTGGCGGGCGTCCATAACGACTTCATGTAGGCGCGATCGACACCGGGGAGCAGGTAGATCTTGTCGCTCAATGCCTGCAAGGTCTTGAGGTAGTCAGCGTCATAGATCTCGCCCCGCTTGTTGACCACGGCGATGCGCACCGCATTACCCAGCCCGCTCAACTCCTTCTGGTGCTCAAGGTAGTTGGCGATATAGGGGTGATGGGTGGGAATCATTTTTTCGAAACTGGCATTGAGCTCGACACGGCTGGACTGCCAACCCAGCACCAGCGTGGTCGCAAGGCACAGCAGCAACACCCACAGACGATGGTTGAACAATGCGCGTTCGAGCACCGAGCCGGAACACGGATCAAAGTCATCGAACGCATTCGCAGGGGACTGGAAAAACTTACCAGGGGACGTCATAACCTCACTCCGAAGCGGCAGTGGCTGGCTGCGCGAGACGCTGCAGCCCGGTGAAACCGGCAACGATCAGGCTGCCATCGGCGGCCTCGATCACACTTGAAACAGGCTTGCCCAAGGGTTTGCCCAGTGGCAGCAGCGCCGCTCCGGTCTGCTCGCTGTTGCGGAACAGCATGCCGCCCTGGTTGACCAGCAGCAGTTGGCCATCGTCCAGGCGAGTGGCGTCGTTGAAGGAAATCGGCACGGGAACGGACAGGCGCTGGAAGCTTGCGCCAGCATCGTTGGAAACAAAGGCGTTGCCCTTCAGGCCGGCGACGAGCAACGCGCCATCGGCACGACTCTGCAGGGTGAAGAAACTGCCTTCGTAAGGACTGTCCAACTGGCTGAACGATGTCGCGTCGTCGTCCGACCGCGCCAGGTAGCCCTGCTCGCCCGCCAGGAACCAACGCGGGCCCTGGCGACTGATCGCGTACAAGTGCAAGCCGTTCGGGTTGGCGATATGCCCCATCATCGAGTGCCAGGTGGCACCGCCGTCGGTGGTCTGTAGCGCCACACCATAGGCACCGACGATCAACCCGCGGTGCGCATCGACGAATTCCAGCGCCAGGAAAGGTTTGTCTGGACCATCGGCGGCAAGACGCTCGGCATTTTGTACCCGGATCATGGCGGCATCCGGGTCGGCAGCGGTGGCTTGGTCAGCCTTGGCGGCGTCCAGTTCCAGCTGTGCCACCCGCACGCCGTCGAGCTGCAGCGTCCAGTGCTCACCACCATCGAGCGTCGCCAGCACCACGCCCGCGTGGCCGACTGCCCAACCCCTTTGCGCATCCACGAAGCGCACTGCTGTCAGGCTGACCGAAACCGGTACTGAAGCCTGGCGCCAGCTCTGCCCGTTATCGTCGGAAAACACCACCAGGCCGCGTTCACCCACTGCCACCAGACGTGTGCCAGCCCGCGCCAGATCGATCAATACGCCGTTCTGCGCAGCCGGTACCCCCATGGCCGGGGTATTGAGCGGCACGCCCACCGCAGCCGGCCCGGCCAGGCACTTACTCGTGGCGAAGGGCAAATACAGGGCCAAGAGCAATGCGCTCGCCTGACTGATTCTGTTCATAACCTACCTCGGACAAACACTCGTATCCCAAGGGCAGCCCCACAGGCCTGCCCTTCACGCTCAGCTCAGACTCAACGCACGCCGCGCCCCGCCATCGCCGCTGGCGAGAACTCCGAAGCCTTGTAGCGATCAACCGCGCGATACTGGTCCGGCAACCCGGCATAGAGGTTCTGGATAAACCACGCACCGGAGGTCAGGTCGTAGAAACCGGAAGACAGTTGCACCAGGCCTGGCAGGTCGGGCAGCACGGAAGGCAGCGACCAGAGGGTCTTGGCCAGTTGGCCGCTGGCATCCCAACGGTCGCCGAGCAGGGCTTGCCAGGTGTCCTCGTCGAGGTAGTAGCGGCCCTTGGGCAACTGGTGGCGCTTGCCGGCGGCCACCGTGGACTCGACCACCCAGACGCGGTGCAACTCCCAGCGCACGTAATCGGGGTTCAGATGGTGCTTGCCCAGCAGGTCCTGCGGTTGGGCAGCGTTCTGCACCTTGTTGGTGTTGTAGGGGACGTAGATCTCCTGCTTGCCTACCAATTTCCAGTCGAACCGGTCCGTACGCCCGCCCCACACGCTCAACTCATCGAAGGACATGACCCCGGCGGTAGACGGCGTCGGCGTGTCGCAGCAAGCGTTGGGCAACGTGCGCACCCGGCGCTGGCCGCTCAGGTAGACATGGGCCTGGGATTTGTCGCCGTTGATGTTTTCACGCCCGAGGATCTGCTCGCCGGCACGAATCGCCGGGCCGAGATTGACAAAGTGCACCTGCCAGTAGTCGCCCGAGTAGTTTTCAGGGCCGCCCTCCTGGAAGTAGTAGGGCATTTCCTGGGTCAACAGGCCGTCGCTGGTCATCACCTGGTTGCCGTCGGCCGTCATCAGATAATGGCGAAAATGCCCCGCCACCGAAGTGCCGCGCCAGTTCAACACGTGGTTCCAGATGGCTTCGGTGCCGTTCCGTGGAATCGGAAACGGGATCCCGCCATAAGCACCGTCGGGAATCAGGCCGGCGCTGCTGTCGACGAGTTTGGCGCGGGTGGCATTCTTGAGCGTGTTGTCATAGACCCACTGCGGCGCGGCCGCCGTGCGCCGGGTCGGATAGACGTCGATGCGATAGGTGTCCGGGAAACGCTTGAACAGTTCCTTGGTGCCGTCGCTGAGCTTGTCGGCGTACTTGGCCAGGTTCTGGGCAGTGATGCTGTACAAGGGTTTGTCCGCGGCAAACGGATCGCCACGTTTGCCGCCCGGAACATAGGCCGGATCGACCTTGGTGTAGCCGCCATCCCAAGCCGGAATACTGCCATCGGCATTGCCGGCTTTCTCGGCACCGAAGGGCGTCAGGGTCTTGCCCAGCTCGGCCGCTTGTTCGGCGCTGGCGGCCAGGGCCATCGGCGCGGCGGCGGCCAGCAGGGTTAAGCACAAGGCCTTTAGAGTGAACTGAATGGTCATGCGCAAATCCTCTTAGAACGTGGTCTTGACGGAGAAAGCCAGGTAGTCCCGGTCCTTCAACGATTGCTTGTAATTGAACTGGTTGGCGGCGTTGAGGCTGGTGTCCTCGGGACCGTAGAAGTGGGTGTAGGTCAGCCCCACGGTCACTTGGTCCAGGTAGGTGGCGGAGACGCCGATGTTCATGTCCCCTCCTCTGTCGGGGCCGAACCCGCCGATCACCGCCGACTTGCCCATGGGGAAGTAGCTGATGCCCACCGGCACGCTGATATCGACGCCAGGGAAAAACTGGCGATAGGTGGGCGTGTACACCAGCTTCAAGCCCAGGCCGTCATCGGTGGCGTTAGGGTCCAGGGCGGCGCGATTCCTGGTCACGGCCAGCAGGCGGTTCCAGGCGATCTCACCTACCAGGCTGGCTTCATTGGCGACGAAAGAAGGGCCCAGCGAAGCCAGGACGTTGAGGTTGACGTGGGCCGTGCGGCCAACCGCGTAGAGGGCGTCATCGTTGTTGTCCGCGTCGACGCCCGGCAGGACGGTCTGGGCGTTGGACACCAGCGGCATGTTCCAGCGCATCGATGCCTCGCCGGCAAAGCTGTACTCGTCCACGGAGGTCGCGAAACTGGCGCCCAGGACACGGATGTCTTCCGGGTAGACCCAGGAGTATTCACCGACTTGCCCGGTACTGAAGTTCGGCCCGGTGGCATTCGGTTTCAAATACAACGAGGGCGTCTTCTCGTGATACTGCAGCGCATACAGGCCGTAATCCGTCGTCCCGGTGTTGTACTTGAGCTGCAGACCGCCTTGGCCGGAACTCCTGGCTTTCTTGTCCTTGCCATGGAAAAACGCGGCCGGGCTGTTGGCATTACCGCCCAGGAAATCCGGGAACGGCCCGCCGGTGATCAGCCTTTCATTGCCGTCGCCGATAGTATCGCTGGTGGAGAAATAGCTACCGGCGCCCGGCAAGCGGGTAGCTTCCCACTCCAGTTGGTAGAAGGCGCCTAATGACACGTCGTCGGTCAGTTGGTAGGCGGTCGAGAGCTGGTTGACCGGCCGGGTGATTTCCTTGAACTGCGTGTTGGGCACCGACTGCGCCTTGACCACGTCCACCGGTGCCATGGCCCCGGCAATGCCGTTGCCGCCGAAGAACAGGCTCTCGCCCCAGATCAGGCCGTGACGCCCGGCGCGAACCGACAAGGTACGGTCGGCCAGCTCACCGTTCCAGTAGACGAAGGCATCCAGCAGTTCACCGTCACCTCCATGCAGTTGACGGGTGTCGCTGGTGAACTCGTCGAAGCCCACCGAACGCTGGTTGGCACTGGCCGCGTCGTTGTTGTCGTTGCGGTCCTGGTAGACAGTGTCGTACCAGGCGGCACCGCTCAGACGCGCACCGAAGTTGTGAAAGCCGATGTCCAGCTCGGAAAGAATATCCAGCCGATTGGAGATCAACCCCTTGCCGAAGTTGTGATCGCCGTCATTCTGGTTCAGCGCCGTCTGCCCCTCGCTGAGCTTGCTGCTGGGGTCCTTCAGGCGCCAGGCCGCGCTGTACTTCAGCGTGTTGTCCCAGCGCAAGCTGAGATCGGGATTGCCGGTGTCGATCTGGAAGGCCTGGGCAGCCGACGCACCAAGCCCCAGGCTGGCCGCAAGGGTCAGGGTGAAAGGGACGCGCCGCGACGCAGCGATCTTGCGAGTAGCCATCGAAGTAACCCTCTTTATTGTTGTTGTATGTCAGTTCTTCTGGTGAAACGGCGCCCGCAGTCGAGCCGGGCCAAGCCTGCACAGGCATGAAACATCCAGGGGAAAGCGAATTCGGTTTTGCCGGTGCCTCAGATAGGCGCTGCCGTGACCTCGAGCATCTGCCTGACCAGGCCGATCCGGTCGAAGCTGCTGTCGTGGGCCATTTCCTTGACACCGGCCAACACCGAGCTGTCGCTGATGAATTTGCAGCGCTCATAACGGCGCGCCATAAAGCGTTGGAGCTGCTGTTCAAGGCCGCCGCCGGCGACCAACTCTTCGCCAAGCACGACGGCATCTTCGATGGCCATACCGGCGCCCTGGCCCAAGTGCGGCGTCGTAGCGTGCACCGCGTCGCCAATCAGCACGACCCGGCCGCGATACCAGGGCTCGCTGACGAACACCACCTCCAACGGCTTATAGACGACTCGGTCACTGTCGATAATTTGCTCGCGCAGCTCGCCGATCAGCCCGGTGAAACCACTCAGGCGCTGGCGCATTTGGGACGCCAGCGTGGCAGGCTCTAGCCTTGGGTTGGTGGGCTCGTGGGAGGTCATGAACAGGTACATCTGATCCTGCCCCAGCGGCACCAGTCCGGCATTGCCGGCGGGCCCCTGGAAGGTAGCCAGATGATCGATCCCGGCGGCGCGTGGAAAGGTGTAGCGCCACACCGCTTGGCCGGTGAAGCGCGGCAGGTACTGCTCGCCGAACAGCAGACCGCGCAGGTGGGAATACAGGCCATCGGCGCCGACGACCAGGTCGTAGCGACCGCGACTGGCATCGGTGAACAGCACATCAACGCCCTCGCCTACCTGCTCCAGCGACTCGACACTCAAGCCCAGACGGACCGAGACGCCAAGGGCAGCAACGGTTTCGCTGAGGACTTGATGCAGGGCCAGGCGCGAGATGCCGACGTTGGCTGGGTAGTCGGGGCCGGCCAGGCGCTGACCAGGAATCCGCGCCAGCTGTTCACCGGCGGTGGTATTGATGGTCACATCCTCGAACGCGTAGGCAGCATCCAGGTAGCCGTCCAACACACCCAACTTGGCCATCTCGCGCACGACGTTGCTCTGCTGGATGATGCCAACGCCGTAGACTGTCCACTGCGTCTTGAGCTCGACAAGATCGACGACAATGCCTTTGCGACGCAAAGCGATTGCCGCACATAGACCAGCGATACCACCACCGACGATAAGCACCTTTTTCACTGCGTTCATGCTCGTCTCACTCTTATTCTTGTTATGCACGCGAGCGTTCTGCCGGGGCGATCCCAGGCTTCAGAACTCGCTGTGTTTGCACGCATTCGGTACCGCTTTGTGTCCACTTTCTCGGCAAAGCAGGCGTTTGACTAATCGCATGTAGGGATACGATGTATCAGCTACCGCGATACCTTAATTAAGGTCCACATGCCTCCAACTGACCCGCTTCGAGCACCAGCCAATCGGCCTCGGCTCGCCATCCCAGCGCACTCAGGCTTTCCCCCAGGCACGGCCCGTAGACGCACAGTCCCGTGCTGGGAAGGAACCGGGCACCATGGGCGTAACAGACGATCTGGCTGCCATCGACACTGAGGAAGCGATCCTTGCGGTACTCCAGCCGCACCTCCAGGTGCGGACAACTGTTGCGATAGACACGCACCTCGCCGTCATGGCGCAGGGCAAACACACTGTCCTTGCCCGTACCCAGGGGATCGAACCCGCGGGCCTGCCCTTCGACCAATTCATCCAGTCGACAGAGAACAATTGCGTCGTGGCTCATGGACGAAATCCGCATTCAGGCCTGCTTGGGCGGCGGGCCGCTCGGAAACCATTTTTCCCGGGAGGTGAACAGGAACAACTGCGAGTTGTCCGCCGACAACGGCGCTTGGCGCGCTTGCCAGGCGTCATCGTGCTTGTCCATGTCGGCGTCGTATTCAATGTGGCAACCCAACGGGCTGTTGAAGTACCAGAACCAGTTGGAACCGAAGAGGTGGCGGCCCGGCCCCCAGAAGCTGGTCCAGCCTTGCTGTTCGAAGCGACGTCCGGCCAGCAGTACTTCCGTGCCGCTGCCCATGTGAAAGGTGAAGTGCTCGCAACCCTTCATGTGTGGCGGCGTCTGGATCATGAACAGGCAATGATGGTCATCGGAACCGGCCGGCCGCATGAACGGGCCCGCACCGACAAAGGTGTCAGTGGTCACGAAGCCCAGGCGCTTGTAGAAAGCTTCGGCCTTGGCTGCATCCGGAACAAAATACACCACGTGGGACAGTGTCCGCGGCAAGGCCTGCATGTCGGGACTGATGCCAGGCTGATTGACCGGGCGTTGAGGCGCATGGCCCGGCGCATTGGTCAGGTCGGCGGGCGCGCTGTACGCACGCCGCACGCTGATCTGGAAACCAATGGCAAAGCCCATATCGTCCACGCTGTGCACGGAGCCATCGGCACCGCGGGTCACCGGGCGGTCGCGCCCCAACTCATCGGCGATGGCCTCGAGGTCAGCCACGCTGGCCACGCCATAGACGGTTTCACGAATCGAGGGCGCAGGCCCGATGGCCGCCGGCAGACTGGCATCGTCTGCCCGTCGGATAATCACCGCGGTGCCGTCGAGGGCTTCAAAACGACCGCCCTCACTGTCGACATCGACAGGGAGCAGGCCGTAGTCACGCAGGCAATGGGTACAGGCTTGAATATCGTCGACGCCAAAAATCAAGGCATCAAGGCCAATGATGTTCATTGAGTTACCGCTCCATTGTAATTATTCAGCGCAGGCCAGCACCCCACTTACGGGAACCGTGCCAGGCGAGGCGCTGCCGAGGCTGGACTTGGAGTCGATCAAGCGTCACGGCCAACCGACTGTGGGCCGATACTGAAGGGGCAAAAACTCGCTGACTAATCGCTTGTCGGGATGCGACCTATCGGCAAATGCGATACCTGGCTGCGCAGCGCAAGTTGCATGGAAAATCGAACAGGCATCGTTCGATTCCCCCATTCACGGGACTTGACGCCGCGATAGGAAGGCCGGAAGGTATTTACAAAATAAATACAAGAATCGAGACCGCCATGCGCTTTAACCACCTGGATCTCAATCTCCTGGTGGCGCTGGATGTGTTACTGGAAGAGCAGAACATCACCCGCGCCGCCGAACGCCTGCACATGACTCAATCCGCCACCAGCGGCGTACTGGGCAGGCTGCGCCTCTACTTCGAAGATGAACTGCTGGCACAGGTCGGGCGCAAGATGCAGCCCACGCCCTATGCCCGTGAACTGGCGGCGCCGGTGCGCCAGGTGCTGCTGACGATCCAGTCCTCGATCACCGCCAAACCGGTGTTCGACCCCGCCACCAGCAAGCGTCATTTTCGCCTGATCACGTCGGACTATCTGATCAGCGTCCTGTTTGCCCGGGTGATTCAGAAGATCTCCCTGGAAGCCCCGCACATCACCTTCGAACTGCTCGGCCCCGGCGATACGTCCACCGAGATGCTGATGCGCGGCGAGGCCGACATGATGATCGTGCCCGAGCACTACCTCATCGAAGGCCACCCCTCCCAGCTCCTGTTTGAAGAGGAGCATGTTTGCGTCGTATGGGACGGCAACACGTTGGTAGGCGACAGCATCACCCTCGATCAGTACATCGAGATGGGCCACGTCTCGGTGATTTTTGGCCGCAACCGGCAACTGAGCGTCGAGGAATGGCTGATGAGCCAGTATGGTTTCACCCGTCGCATGGAAGTGGTGACCCACGACTTCAACACCCTGCCGCAGTTGATCGTCGGCACCCAACGCATCGCCACCATGCTCCAGCGCATGGCCAGGCTCTACGCCAACTACCTGCCGCTGCGCATCGTGCAACCACCGGTGAAAATCCCGGTGATGCGTGAGTTCATGCTCTGGCATCGGACCATGGAGGGGGATCCGATGCACCGTTGGCTGCGGGCGAAAATCAGTCAGATCATCAACGAGTTGGAGCAATAATCGCTTCCGCTGCCCTGAGGCGGATCAGGATCTTGTAGTGCGCCCTCAAGTTTCCTGCCGATGGGGCACACGAAGCTCCATCGCCATTCGCAATACCTCCCATCCCGACTCGCGATTGGCCAAACCATCAGCAGCCCCTTAGCCTGCTTCGAACCGTCAGGTCTGGCGCTCCCCGCTGCGGATTTGACCGCCTGCCTTTGCTTGCACAAGGACAATAACCCTCATGTTTCGCTACTTCCCGACCAACTACGTGTGGAATCTTTCCGTCGACCTGGCCATTGAAATGGGCGCCCGCATCGGCGAAATCGAAGAAATGTGCGCGCCGCTGCAAGAAGCCGCCAAGCAACCGGACGCCGCCGGCAGCAAGGCCTTCCGTGAAACCTGGGCGAACATGGCCGACAAGCTGTGCGGCCTGGCGGAAGAAGACGAAGGCAAGGGTCGGCTGTTGTCCGCCGGTGAAAAATACAACCGCGCCGCGACCTATTACCTGAGCTGCGAACGCCTGCAGGCCCACGGTGCACCTGGCCGCACGGAGCTGTACCAGCGCTTTCTGCACACGTTCCAACGCGGTATCGAACTGGCACGGGAAAATTGCGAGCGCGTCGAAATCCCTTACGAAGGCAAACACCTTTCCGGTCTGCTGGTGCGTGCCGAAGGCGTCAGCGGCCCAGCGCCGATCCTGGTGCAGGTCAATGGACTGGATTCCACCAAAGAAATGAAATACCGCGTCGGCCTGCCCGCCTGGCTGGCCAAACGTGGCGTTTCTTCTTTAATCATCGACCAACCCGGCACCGGCGAAGCACTTCGCCTGCACAACCTGACCGCGCGCTTCGACAGCGAACATTGGGCCAGCCGCGTGGTGGATTGGCTGGAAACCCGCGACGATGTCGACGCCAAACACATTGGCCTGGAAGGCGTGTCGCTTGGCGGCTACTACTGTCCGCGCGCGGTAGCCTTCGAGCCGCGCTTCGCGTGCGGTGTCGTGTGGGGTGCCAACCATGACTGGCGCGATGTGCAGAAGCGTCGAATGGAAAAGGAAGGCAGCTTTCCGGTACCGCACTATTGGTCGCATGTGTCATGGGTCTGGGGCGCCAAGGACACGGAGGCGTTCATGGCCATCGCCGAGAATGTTCATCTGGACGGCATCCTGGACCGCATCAAAGTCCCCTTCCTGGTCACCCATGGCGAAAAGGATTCACAGATTCCCTTGAAGTGGGCCCACCGCACTTACGAACAGTTGGTCAACAGCCCAAAACGCGAACTGAAAATCTTCACCGAACGTGAGGGCGGCGTGCAGCATTCGAGCTTCGATAACAGTATCAATGCCGGTCAATACATTGCCGACTGGGTGGCTGAGGTACTTGGTGGGCGTACTGCATGATGACGAAGTTGATGTTCCGGCACGCTGCGAGGGTTTGAGCTTTGCGGTGCAACAGCATGATCGAGCGATGGGCGTCAATGCGCGCGCCCATTTTATTAACAGGGCCCAACCGTGACTGGGTAGCGACTCATACCCCACCGGGACCCGCTGGCGGTCAAACCGTCCACTGTTCTATTCGAATGATCCACTGAAAAAATGCTCAAGTGTCTAGCGCAGCGCATCTAAACTCCGTGGCATTTCTCAGGCACTAAAAAAGCCACTCATCTGAGTGGCTTTTTTCTGAATCTTGGAGCGGGAAACGAGACTCGTATCTGGCGTCCGACTCATTGAAATATAAGGGGTTTCTTTTCTTGCGAAAGCAAGAAAAGACTCAATTCTGGACTTGTTCTTTGGGTCTATCAAGAGCAAAAAAAGAAATTCCAAAGCAAGCTATCGCGTTCTGGCGCACCGGATTTCGTCCAGCAGTCCATCATCTAAGCTCACTGAAGGCTCTTAATACGGAGAGTCGAATCGACGTCGCAGGTACTCACTCGATGACCGAGCGAAAGCTATGGCTGGTCGGTTATGGTGACTGGGCAGGTTCAGCCTCGGCCACCTTGATCGATGTTACCGGGACGGCAATAAGTACTGCTCTGGAAATCGAGGCGTTTCTGTCCGGTCACCGACTCGCAGATTTCCGGTACGTTCCGGCAAAGTCTGAAGCACTTTGTTGATGCGCGCACGGCCAACACCCTGACCAGCGTCGAAGCGTATCTGGAAGAACTGCAAACCGTTCGCCGACAAGGCTATGCAGAAGACCATGAAGAGTTCGAAGACAACATGCGCTGCCTGGCGGCGCCGATTCGAGACCGCTTTGGGCACGTGATCGGCGGCATGAGCGTTTCATTCCACTGTTTTGGCTTCAGGGAAGAATTGAAGCAGGACTACGTCAAGCACCTGATGGAGGCCACGCAGCAGATTTCAGCTCAGTTGGGCTGGCACCTGCGTTGAGTCGTTCCCAAGTCCCGCCGCAGAGCGCATGAACACCGGATCGCGACCTAGGCTCGGGCGGACACTTCGCTCTTTCTCGGCGCTGCCGCTATATGGTTACTGTAGCCCGCCACATTGATCCAGAAAGGCACCACTGGTAAGTCATCGATCATCTGCGGCCCCGCAATCCTGTGAGTGCTGACCCCCATGCGCTTGAGCAGGCGCTCGTTTCCCGGCGCGCTGAATGCAATCAACCGACGAGCGCCAAGGGTCTGCGCGATGTCAATGACCTTGCTCATCAGCCATGTTGTGTCGTGCCAGGCCCGAATGACCTTTGCGCGTCGCGACAAAAGACGCCGACTGGCGAACCGGGATAGCTCCCAGACGGTACTTGAGGACGGCAACGGAGTGTCGCCCATCAACTGGGGGAACACCTCCCCCAACAAAAAGGGACGATCGGTAGGAATCAAGCGCGCACATCCGACGATTTCCTGCTTGCTGTCGCGGGCCAGGACATACACCGTATCCGGTCGATCGAAGGCATCCACCTCTAAGCCCTCGGCGCAGGGCAACGCCCAGCCGAGGCCCTTGACGAACACTTCATACCGGTAGCGAGCCAGTGCCTTGAACAGGGCCGGGGACATATCACTGCGGGTGCTGGCAATCACTTCGAGCATGATCCAGCCTCCCCGGCACAGAACGTTGATATGAACCCTGTGATGGCCGCGGCGACCTCGCCCCCCCGTTCAAGATAGGGCACATGCCCGGAATCCTCGATGACCTGGCCACGGGCGTCGGGCAGTTGCTGGAGCAGGTTCTCCAGGGCAGCAGGCAGGAACACCTGGTCATGCCGCCCCCAGATCACCAGCGTCCTCGAAGCGATCTGCGGAAGCCGTTCGAGAAGCACGTCCAGGCCTTCGCGGCGAAAATCCTCGATCACCCGCTGCACAGCAGCAAACCTCGACCTGCCGCTTGCGGCCATGGCCTGCGCCAGGCGTCCTCGCACCTGGGGTGGCTCCTTGAACACCAGGCTCCAGAAGCGCTTCATCTCCTCGACCGTACGATAGCCGAAGACTGTGCCTTGCCCTTGCAGGCTGGCTTGCAATGCTGGCCCTAGTACCGCCGGGCCAAGACCTGCAGGTGCCAGCAAGACCAGGTGACTGACACGCTGGGGGTATTTCGCGGCATACAGTCCGGCCACGCAACCGCCCAAAGAACTGCCGACCAGAACGAAGGGGCCCTCGACTACCGTTTCCAACAAGCCCTCCAGCTCTGCCAGCAATGCCAGCGGTCCGAAGCCTGCACGCGACTCGTACAAGGATTGGCCATGCCCCGGTAAATCGACGAAAACACAACGGTGATGGCGCGCCATGCCCAGGATCGCAGGTCCCCACTGGTCCTTGCTGGCGCCCAAGCCATGAAGGATGACCAGTGTCGGCCCCTTCTGACGTGCAGTACTTTCCAGATAGGCCAATCGCCCTTGCGCACTGGCGTGCCAGCGCAGCTTCAAACCGAACTGCCATCGGTGGACCAGGCGCAAGGTGCCGAGCAACAGTCGATCAACGCTGTTCATCCGCCACTCCTTGCCCTTTGCTGCCGCCAGCCTTGAGAAAAAATTTCCCGGGCAGGCGCAGTTGGCATAGCGCCACACCTGACAGCGTCAACGCGGCGCCGATCACTAGGCGCTGGCTGATGCCCTCGGCGAGCATGATCTTGCTGACGGCGATCGCGAACAGCGGCACCAGGAGCAGATACGGGCTCAGTTGCTGCATCGAATTGCGTCCGAGCAACCAGAACCAAAGGCCGAATCCCAGAAGACCGCCACTGAGCGCTGTATAGATGACCGCCCACCACGCCTGAGCGCTGGCCGTGTGGACGCTTGCCCATTGCCCGCCCTCCTGGATGAAGGACCACAACAACAGTTGTGGCGCGGCGATGACAGCCGTCCAGGCACTCAAGGCCAGCGGATCCAGCGGCCCGAGACGCTTGGCCAACACCGATCCGACCGCGAATGCCAAGGCCGCCAGCGCCACCAGCAGCATGCCGACAAAAGTCCCGCTCGCCGGCGGTTTGGCCAGCAGCACCAGAATACCGGCGAACGCCAGCAGGATGCCCACCAGCGCGCGCACTTTCAGGACTTCACCCAATAACGCGAACGCCAGAACGAGGGTGAAAGGTGCCACCAGCTGATAGATGATTGCCGAGGTAGAAGCGTCTACCCGGGCGATACCGCAATACAGCAAACCAAAATGCAAGGTGCCGGTAATCGTAGCGATCAAGACCATGGGCCCGAACTGCTCGCGTTTGACACGCTTGAGCAATGGCATGAGGAACAGCGCCATGATCGCGTAGCGCATGGCGACCATGAGGATAGGCGGCAGCTCGGCGCCGCCAATCTTCACGGCGGTGACCTGCGCGCCCCAGAGAAACGCGACCAGCAGCGCCAGCAATGAATCTTTCAATGGCATGATAGTTATCCCTTCTGAAATTGAATGGGCCGCAGGATTCTTTCCGGCTTGCCCGTGGCAACCCCTGTGGGATTAAGTCGACGGTAGTGCTCACAGAGCCGGTCCAGCGTCTCGCACAAGGCCTGTTCCGCTTCAGGATCGTGGGCCAGCTGTGTCTGGAAGCACGGCGGGAACCCCGAGCCGACCAAAATCATTTTGTTGAGCAGTACGTTCAGCGCGACCTGGGAGAAAACGGCCGTGTGCCCGTAGCGCCGGCCGACGACCGCAATCGCCGCGAGCTTGTCGCGCAGCGGGCGTTGGCGTGGACGCATGAAGCCGTAGCCGACCCGCTCCAGAAACGCCTGGAAGCGACTGTTGGTGCCGTAGGCGTGCATGACGGGGAGATAGAGCACCGCATCGGCGCGATCCAGCCGCGCCACCAACTGCCCGACGTCGTCCTGCACCGCGCAGTCCTGGTCTGAACAGGCGTTATCGGCGTCGCAGTAATCGATCCGGTAGTCCTTGAGCCAGATGTCATCGATCTCGATCTCCTCGCCCAAGTGGCGGCGCACCAGCGCCACCACCCGTGCACTGACACCACAAGGTCGGCTGGAACCGACTATGATGGTCAGATTCATGATTCAGGACGCCTCTCGCAGCCCTTCTTCGCCAGCCAGATAGGCTCGCAGCGCTTCCTCCATCAACTGTCCGGTTAGCCACAACGTGACGCGTGCGACTTCCTTGATCTGGCGACGATCGTCTTCGGTCTTCACCGCACGCTGCATGGCCACGCGCACTTCTTCGGCGTGCTTCTCATCTATGGTCGAGTGGGCGACGAAGAACGTCATTTGCTCGTCCTTCAAGCCCAGGTCTGCGCGGAACCTTTCCAGGATCGGCTGGATGTGCTCGTAGACGTCCTCGGCCCAATAGCTGTAGCCCAGTCGTGCGATCGGTCCCTTGCGGATAGCCACATCGTTGAGGAAGGCGATCAGCGCCTGGGTCGGCGCCAGGGGGGCTGGCATTTCCTGTGGCAGCAGCCCGACCGACTCGAGATCGCGCAGTACCATGCGCTCGTGGCCCAGCTCTTCCAGGGCGTGCTTATAGACGAAGCGCAGCAGTGTCGTCTCTTCCGGATCGGCACTGAAGGCGCAGGCGGCCTGGTTGACCGAGTTGTAGCGGGTGTAGTGGTACACCTGCAGCATGAGCTGTTGGTAGAGGGCTGGTGGCGTGTGATTGTCCAGGCTGAACTTCCAGTAGGCGCCCTGCTTGATCTGGGCCCAGCCCGCTTCGACGATAGCGTCGAGTTCCTTGAAGAATGCTTGCATTTCAATAGGCTCCTTTAACATTGTGGTAAACACTTTCGAGTTCCAGGTACACGAGGCTGTAGCGCCGCTCGACCTGTTCCCCGGTCCAGGTAACGTCATCCACCAGCACGCGCCCTCCCAAGCCGACATACAACGCCGCCAGTTGGCCGCGGCACAGGGCCGAGATGAATCGCAGGTGGGTGTTGGCTTTCAGCCAGATGGCCGCCTGCAGGAGAAACATGCGCAGGTGCCGCCCGCCGCGGTATCGCTCGTCCAGCACCAAGCGATTGGCATCGAAGGCGTCCGTCGATTGTTCGAAATAGGCGTGCACATTGACTGCCCGCTCGACGAAACTCAGGCCATGGCCCAGCGGGGTGACGCGCAACGTCCCGACCACTTCGTCCTTGTCCAGGTAGACCAGGTGATAGGACAAGGCGTCGCGCACCTGCTCCCTTCGCTCGAAGTCATCCTCCCGTGCCGGGTTGGTCCCCAGATAGCGACTCCTGAGGTGCCTGACGGACTCGAACAGCTCATTTGCGTTGTCGATCACGCGAACAGACAGGCTCATCGGTGACCTCACTGGCCTTGACGCTGATCGACGATGCGCGCTTCTTTCCAGCTGAACCAACTTCCAAGGTTCACATGTTCAGCAAGATCGCCCACCACCATGACCGTGGCATCGACCCCCAGCCGTTCGCGCAGGCGCTCCTTGATCAGCAGCACCAGACGCCCACGATCACCCTCGAAGAAGCGCGACATTTCCAGCTTGGCGATGACGGTGTCGCGATCATTGGCGCGACTGAGGATGATCTGGTAACCAAGGCATTGTTCGACGCCTTCAAGCAACGCCTGCTCGATCTGCGCAGCCGAGAAGGCGCGACCGTTCAGTTGCACGGCATCCTTCACCCGACCGACAACCTTGACGGTCTGGCGCATCGATTGCGGATAGCCGGGGCGCGACTGGATCGAGACCAGGTCACCCGTGCGGTAGCGGATCAACGGCTTGCTGCCAGGGATCAGCATGGTCACGCACAACTCACCGTCGCCGGTGCAGCCGAGGCTTTCCCCGGACTTGGGATCGAGCACCTCGATGATGTAGTTGAGGCGATGAGGCACCAACTGGTCATTGGCGTTGCAGGCCGCGATGATCATCGCTTCCTGGGAGCCATACAGGCTGTTGTAGGCCTGCGCGCCCCACAGGCTGTAGAGGTTGTTCTTCAACGCTGGCGTGCACAGCTCGCCGCTCATCATGAACGCGCGCAGGGCGAAGTCCTCGCGTGGGTTCAAGCCCTGCCGCTCGGCTTCCTTGGCCATGGCCAGCAAGAGCCCCGGCGCCGACGCGAGCACGCCGATCCGCAGATCCTTGAGCAGTTGCAGCGCCTTGAGCCAACCGATCACCGGTGAGTGCGGCCAGATCTTGGCATTGCACAGGTCGAGTTGGGTGCAGACATCGCCCAGGGTGTCACCGAAGGAATGGACCTCGGTGGGCCCCATGATGCCGACCACGGTCTTTTCACCCGCAAAGTGCTTTTCGATCACCGCCTGGTAGGCCATGGCCAGTTGGCGATTGCTCGCGTAGCTTTCCTTGCGATCCCGTGGGCATGGCGTAGCAGGCCCGGTGGTGCCCGTCGTCTCGTAATAGAAGATGCTGTCTTCCAGCGGGCCGGACAGAATGTCGAAGCCTGCCTCGCGCAAATCATCCTTGGTCGTGAATGGCAAGGTGACGAGCTCATCCAAGGTCAGCGAACGCTCGTCGACCTGGGCAAGGTGCCTGGCATAGAACGGCGAAGAACGCTTCACGTGGCCGATCACTTCCCGCAACTGTTCCTGATGCCATGCCGCCAACGCGGTGTCGCTGAGGACGTCGGTCCAATAGGCATGATGAATCGGATCGTACCGCTTCTTGAATGTGTCTAAATGCTCTTTCATTTCAGCCGCTCAGGTTTGATGGGTTACTGGAACTCAACGGCCACTACGTTAGTGACAGAAGTTACAAATACCCAGCTGCGTTATCCCGCAGTTGTGCGCGTACGAGTTTCTTGTTAAAAGCACGCGCGATTACATATGCGCAGGAATAGTTTTTGTGCCTGTCGACACTAAGAAATGAATGAGATATCAATATCCGTCCAGCAGTTGACAGCCCCGGGGCACACTGGTAATTTCGCTGCACTGCCGCTCGTTCCCGCAGTGCCTAGCCAAGACTGGGATGTCTAAAATGTACTATCACCTTTCTGCTATCAGTTCTTCCCACAGCTACCCCGACAGCTGTTCCCGGGCCACTCTGGCCATCTTCAAAAGCAATATCTGGCGTCGCTAATAATCTAGCGAAGACCAGCGTCTGTCTGCTGCCTGCCAGCAACGTCCTGCTCTCTCCACAATGAAATTCGAAGGTGCTCGCGCCTTGTGCCCTGCGCATCGATGGCTGCAATCCGTTGCAAGCCTGGTATTGCGCGCGACATGAACAGCGTCCGCCCCGAACATTCAGGATATCCGTCAACACCTATTTAAAGTGCCTGCGCACTTTATATTCCCGTGGTGCTCTCTTAATGGAGTGCCTGAATCGTTGCACCTTGAAAATGGTATAACCGTGAATAAACATTTAATTGACGTCAATGTTCTTCGCCGCGAAGAACGTCGATCTACAGATGCACTTGGCATATATGCAAATGCACTGGAGCAACTGGGTCGCGAGTCTGTCTTCATTCTTGAATCACTGTCCGGTCCAAGCCGCGATCGCCGGGCGACGATCGTCGGGCTCGATCCCCTTTTCGAAGTGTGTATCGATGAGGGCCAGGCACAACTGCGAGGCTGTCCTGCGCTGTGTGAACACTTGTCCGCCAGCCTGCAACAAGGGGGGGTGCAAGTCGATCCCGAGCACAAGATCCACCTACCGGACAGCGAGTCAGGGTGGAACCTGCTCCGGACCATCCAGGCTACGTTCCAGCCTGCACCCAATGCCCCGTCCAGCCTGGCGTTCTTCGGCTATTTCTCCTACGACTGCGTTCGCCTGATCGAGCGCCTTCCCGATCTCGCCGAACAGACCTACAGCTACCCGCTCATCGCCCTGTCGGTCTATCAGACACTGGTTTATTTCCACAGCAACGGCATTGTCGAAACCCTGATCAACAACCACCCTCTGTGGGCGCCCCGTACAGTGGAGGATTACCCCTTCCTGAGCGCAACCCCGGCGTGCGAGGCAGTGGATCTGCCACCGTATCCAGAGACATTCGAGGAAATCCGCACGGTCACCCCGGAGCAATTTTGCGAACGTGTCGAAGTCGCAATGGAGCACATCCGCGCCGGCGACGTCTACCAGATCCAACTCGGCCATGAGATCCGCATTCGCTCGCAGGTTGCGCCGTTCGATGTGTACCAGAACCTGCGCCTGCGCAACCCCTCTCCTTACATGTACCTGGCCCATGTGGGCGGTATCGACCTGATCGGTGCCAGTCCGGAGCTGTTCGTCAGGATCAAGGACGATTTGATTGAGATGCGTCCGATCGCCGGTACTGTCGGCAAGAAGCCTGGCGTCGATCCGACCCAGCTGGTGCTGGAGCTGACCCGCTCGGAGAAGGAACGCGCCGAGCACCTGATGCTCATCGATCTGTGTCGCAATGATATCGGTCGCGTCTGCCAGGCCGGCTCGCTGGAAGTCGACGAATTCATGCTGGTAGAGGAGTACTCGCACCTCTACCACATGGTGTCGAACGTTCGCGGTCTGCTGCGCCCAAGCCTGGATGCCTACGACGTGATCAAGGCCTCATTCCCCGCAGGAACCATGTCCGGCGCGCCCAAGGTCAGGGCAATGGAACTGATCGAGGGAATGGAGAGCAACCGCCGGGGCATCTACGCCGGAGCCCTTGGCCTGGTGGGTTTTGATGGCAGTGTAAATACCGCCCTGTGCATTCGCTCGACCGTCTTCGACGAGGGGACCTACCACTTGCGTGCATCCGCCGGGGTGGTCGCCGACTCCGTTCCCGAGATGGAGTGGAAAGAGACGCTGTACAAGATGGGTTCTGTATACCGGGCAGTGACCGGCAAGGAGATCGCACTGTGAAAGTATTCCTGATCGACGCCTACGACAGCTTCGTCTTTATCATCAGCCAGTACCTGGAACAACTGGGGCTGGAAACCCGCGTCGAGCGTCACGACGTGCCAGACCTCCTCCAACGCATCGAGGATTTTTCGCCGGACTTCTGCGTGCTGGGCCCTGGGCCTGGGCATCCGGCCGACGTTGGCTACATCGAAGTGATCAGGCACTTGCAGGGGCGTTTGCCGCTACTGGGCGTATGCCTGGGTCATCAAGCCATCGGCCTGGCCTTCGGCGCTCAGGTTTGCCGCGCCCCGCACGTGATGCACGGCAAAGTGAGCACGATCGAGAACGATGGCAAGGGCGTCTATGACCACACGCAGGCACGCGCCATACAGGCCACCCGCTACCATTCGTTGATGGTCAGCGACCAGCAGCTACCCGACAGCCTGGAAGTCACCTCGAGATCCACCGATGACGGCTATGTGATGGGTGTGCGTCATCGCCACCTGCCAGTGGAAGGAGTGCAGTTTCACCCTGAGAGCATCCTGACCGAAAACGGCCTGGACCTGTTTCGCAGTTTCATCAAGTGTTACGTGCACCAGTGATCCGCCAGAAGGGGCGCACTCCCCTTCTTTTTCCGTGCTCCAGCTGTTTCATTCCCGCTATAACAAGAGCGACTCGTTTATGGACAAACACAACTCCCCCGTCTGCAGCCGGAACCAGGCCGGGCGTACCGCACCGCTGACCGCCTTCATGAGTCTCGCCAAAGATGCCAACCGTTGCGATTGGGAGCGCCTGCTGAACAAAGTGCTGCGTCAGCTCGGCTTCGGCAGCTACCTCATCAGCCTGGGACCGGCAGCACCGAGGGATACCGACCCTCTCGCCGGCCTCATCACCACCTTTCCCAAACGCTGGCTGGAACACTATCGCGGTGACGGGTTGATCGAGATCGACCCGATACTCAGGCACTGTCGACGCGAACTGCTACCTTTTTTCTGGGACAGCGAGCGCAGGCGCGCCCGTGGACGTTCCCGGCACTTCTGGCAACAACGCGAGCAACACGGCCTGCGCAGCGGCCTGAGCATCCCGCTGCGCTACGAGCTGCTCAGGGGAACACTGAGTGTGGCTTTCGATGACACCCAGATCACCGAACAGGAGGGCTTTTCCAACCCTGCCGTTTATCAACTGTTCATGCTCATCCCCTACCTGCTCGCCGGAATGCGCCATCAGTTGCAGGTTCCTGCCCAACCCTGCCAGGACCTCACGCCCAAGGAGTTGGACTGCCTGTATTGGGCCAGCGTCGGCAAGACCACTTGGGAGATTAGCCACATCCTGACCTGTTCCGAGCGCACCATCGACTTCCACCTGCTCAATGCCCGACGCAAGCTGGGTTCGGTGAGTCGCCAACAGGCCGTCAGTGCTGCAGCGGCCTGCGGGCTGGTCATGCCGACGGTTGCCCCACCGGTTTACAGACGCCAGAAATGATAACCCTCGGCCTCGTAGGACTCCCGATCCAGGACAGCCTTGACATCAATCACACACGCCCCGGGCAATAACTTGGTGCGCATTTGCTGCAATGAGGTGCGCCGATAGGCCTCATGCGGCACAGCCACGATCAGCGCATCGCCTGCGGGCAGCTGTTCCCAACTGCTCAATGCGCAGTCGTACTGACGCATGACCGTCGCCGGGTCGGCCAGTGGGTCATGCACATGGACGTTGACGCCAAGGCTCGCAATTCGACGATGATGTCGTGAACCTTCGAATTGCGCACATCTGCGCAATTTTCCTTGAACGTGATTCCCAGCACATTGATCGTCGAGCCCTTCACCACACGGTTGGCGGCGATCAGCAGCTTGATGGTTTTCTCGACGATCCACTTGCCCATGCCATCGTTGATCCGTCGCCCGGCAAGGATCACTTGGGGATGGTAGCCATGGGACTCGGCCTTGTAGGTGAGGTAATAGGGATCGACGCCAATGCAGTGACCGCCTACCAGCCCTGGCTTGAAATCAAGGAAGTTCCACTTGGTGTTCGCCGCTTCCAGCACCTGGCAGGTGTCGATCTTCAGTTCCGAGAAGATCAGCGATAACTCATTCATCAGGGCGATGTTCAGGTCGCGCTGGGTGTTCTCAATGACCTTGGCCGCTTCGGCCACCTTGATCGAAGGAGCACGATGCACCCCCGGCCGGACAATCAGCTCGTACAACGCGGCCACAGTCTGCAAGCTCTGCGGACTGTCGCCGGACACGACTTTGACAATATCGCAAAGCGTGTGGGTACGATCGCCGGGATTGATTCGCTCAGGCGAGTAGCCGACAGTGAAGCCCTCTTTCCACACCAGCCCCGAAGCCTCCTGCAAGGCGGGAATGCACCGTTCCTCGGTCGCGCCCGGGTAAACGGTCGACTCGTAGATGACCAATGCCCCGGGCTTCATGTTCCGCCCCACCGTTTCACTGGCTCGTATCAAGGGTGACAAATCAGGTTGATTCGCCGCATCCACAGGTGTGGGGACCGCGACGATGATAATGTCCGCGCCGCGCAGCGCCGCCGGATCGCTCGTATAGGTGAGCAAGTGCGCCTGCTGCATCTGCTCCTCGCCAAGCTCCCCGGATGGATCTATGGCATCGCCTAATTGATCGATACTGTGCTGGCAGATATCGAAGCCTATGGTCGGCAAGCGCTTGCCGAACTCAACCGCCAGAGGAAGCCCGACATAGCCCAGCCCCACCACCGCGACAGTCCCAAAAATCTGTTCCATCCTTCGCTCCTTGAAACCCGGCTGTGCCTTCAATTTCGCAATCCACGGGTAAATGACAACAACGATTCATAGGTTTGCATGGCCTTTCCGCTGTCCAGAATGCCGGTCGCCAGCTCCAGCCCCTGGGCGATACTCTCGACCCTGTCGCCCAGGTAGAGCGCCGCAGCACTGTTGAGCAGGACAATGTCGCGTGGAGCACCTTCCCGACCCGCGAGCACTTCCAGGCATAACGCCCGGGCCTGGTCGATGCTGCTGACCTGCAGGCTTGCCAGATCACACACCTTCATTCCGAAATCGCTGGGGTGGAGGTGGTACTGGCGTATGTCGCCATCCCAGAGCTCAGCGACCAGCGTGCTACCGGATAGGGAAATCTCGTCCAAGCCATCCTCGCCGTGGACCACCAGCGCGCGCTCGCTGCCCAGTGCCCTGAGTACCTGCGCCATGATCGGCACCAGCTCGGCGCTGAACACACCCAGCAATTGCCTGCTCGCCGCAGCGGGGTTGGTCAGCGGGCCGATGACATTGAAAATCGTGCGGATGGCCAGTTCACTGCGGACCCGCGTCAAGCCCGGCAGAGCCGGTCGATGGACTGGCGAGAACATGAAGCCAATCCCCACTCGTTCCAGGCACGTAGCGATCTGTGCGGGCGTCAATTGCAAATCCAGGCCCAGCGCTTCCAGTACATCGGCGCTGCCACAGGTCGAGCTGACACTGCGGTTGCCATGTTTAGCCACCCGCACACCCGCCGCGGCCACCACAAAGCTGGCGGTGGTCGACACGTTGAACGTGGCCCGCGCATCCCCTCCTGTTCCGCACAGGTCCACCAGCGGCCCCGCCACCGAATGCCGGACCGGAATCAGAAATTCACGCACCACGCGGGCGACACACTCGATCGCCTGGAACTCCAAGCCCTTCACTTGCAAAGCCACCAGCAGCGCAGCGATCAACGAGTCCGGCAGCTGTCCCTGCATCAATGCTCGAAAGGCGCTTTGCAACTGATGCGCCTCGACCGGCTCCCCCTGGCTGTACCGTGCAACCACTCCACGCACATTCTGCGGCATTGTTCTCCCTCACCTGTTAGCTGGGCTGATCCCGCCTGTTGGCAGGCCACGGCGGCTGCCGTCATTACTGATTGATGCTGCGTTGCACGCGTCGCACCTGCTCGAAGGCGAGCCGGGCATTTCGACAGAACTCCTCAATAGCCCGGGGTGACTTGCAACCCGGCGACGACTCCACCCCCGAGGACACATCCACGGCCGCGGGCTCGAGTGCTTCGATCAACGCTGCGACACTGTTGACCGTCAAACCGCCCGCGATCATCGCCTCCGGGTAGCGCGCGGCCGGCCAAGGATGCGCAACCCCATGGCCTGCCCCTGCATCGACCAGTGGCAGTGCCGAGGCCCTTCGATCGCGGCGGTAATCCGACGGCATCACACGACGAATCAAAGGCCGTCCCAGCTGCTCCCAACAACGCCCCTGCTCCTGGCCATGCAACTGCACCAGATCCAGGTCCAGGGCCAGGGTGGTTTCGTAGACCTGGCTGTACGACTGATTCATGAACACGCCCACTACCCTGGCCTGGTCACCGATCAGGTCACGCAAGACCGTTGCCTGTTTGGGCGACAGTTCGCGCTTCGAACCAGGCACCAGTACCAGGCCGATCAAATCGACACGGGCTTGCAGGCACGCCTGGATATCTTCCGGTGTCCGTACCCCGCACACCTTGATCGTTCCCTGCTGCCAGCCATTCATCGCCGGCCCCCGGCCTTGAAACCAGCGAGATAGTGGTGGGCCTGCGTAGCGGCTTCGACCGGGTCGGCCAGCCGGCGTGCCAAAGCGCTGCCAATGATCACGCCCTCTGCCTGCTGCCACATGACTCGGGCCTGTTCGGGGGTGCCAATGCCGAAACCAACCGCCAAAGGCAAGTCAGTAAATCGCCGTACCCGCGCCACGAACGGACCGATGTCGGCCAATTGGTCGCGCTCACCGGTCGTGCCCAGCACCGACACCAGATAGATGAAGCCCTTGGCGTGTTCGGCAATCGTGCGCAGGCGCTCGTCGCTGAGGTTCGGTGTCATCAGAAAGATCTGATACAAACCGTGGGCCTCCAGGGCGGCACGCAACTCACCACTGGCCTCGACCGGCATGTCCGGGACAATCACTGCACTGATGCCCGCCTCGGCGGCCTGCGCGGCGAACCGCTCGTAACCATGGTTAAGCAGAAGATTCGTATAGGTCATCACCACCAGCGCGGGCGCCTGGTCGTCCTGGGGAAGTCCGGCGATCTGCTTCAATGCCAACGTCATGGTCATGCCATTGGCAATCGCTGCGTGGCTGGTCTGTTGGATCACCGGACCATCGGCGACCGGATCGGAGAAAGGCACACCCAGCTCGATGACATCCGCACCAGCATTACGTGCGGCCTGTACCAGCTCCGGCAGGCTGTCCAGTGCCGGATAGCCGACCGTCAGGTAAGGCATCAGGGCCTTTTCGCCTCTTTGCGCGAGATCGGCGAAACAGCTGTCGATACGGTTCATTGGGGGACTTCCTCCGCGCTCGTGAGCTGGGCAATGGTTTGCATGTCCTTGTCGCCACGCCCGCTGAGGTTGATGATGATTCGCGCTCCCTGGGGCAGTTGCCGCGCGACCTTGATGGCGCCGGCCAACGCATGGGCGCTTTCCAGGGCCGGGATGATGCCTTCACAGCGCGATAGCAGCTGGAGTGCTTGCAGCGCCTCGTCATCGCTGGCCCAGAGATAATTGGCGCGACCGCTGTCACGCAACTGGGCATGCTCAGGCCCGACCATCGGGTAATCCAGTCCGGGCGCAATGCTGTGGGTTTCACCTATCTGCCCATTGGCGTCCTGCAGGACGTAGGAGCGACACCCTTGCAAGACCCCGGAGCGGCTCTGTCCGCCCTGGCCGAAACGGATCGAATGATTGCCAGTGCTTTCGCCCTGGCCGGCGGCCTCGACACCGAACAGCTGCACGTCAGGTTCCTCGATGAAGGCCGAAAACAACCCGATGGCGTTCGATCCCCCTCCGACACATGCCACCAGCGCATCCGGGAGTGCTCCGTCCTCAAGCGCGGCGAACTGCTGCCTGGCCTCGTCGCCGATGACGCTCTGGAAATAGCGGACGATGGCCGGGTATGGGTGCGGGCCCAACGCCGATCCCAGCAGGTAATAGGTCGTGTCGGCATTGGCCACCCAGTCGCGCAGGGCGTCGTTGATCGCGTCCTTGAGGGTCTGGGTGCCGCCAGTGGCCGCCACTACCCGCGCGCCCATCAACCGTATGCGTTGTACGTTCAGCGCCTGGCGTTGCATATCACGCAAGCCCATATAGATCACGCATTCGATCCCCAGCAAGGCACAGGCCGCAGCAGTCGCCACGCCATGTTGGCCTGCACCTGTTTCTGCGATCACGCGGCGTTTACCCATCATCTGCGCCAGCAGCGCCTGACCCAGGGCATTGTTGATCTTGTGGGCGCCGGTATGGGCCAGGTCTTCGCGTTTGAGGTAGGTTTTCACCCCGATTTCCCGGGAGAAGTTCTCCACCAACGTCAAGGGAGTAGCCCGCCCCACATAGTGTTTGAGCAAGCTGCGATAACGTTGCTGGAACGCTGCACTGGCGATGATTTGCTGATAACGCTCGGTCAGTTCGCTGACCGGAGGCGAGAGTGTTTCAGCGATGAAACACCCACCATGGTCATCGAACCAAGGACCTTGCCCCGCCAGGGTTTCCAGCGCTGGCGAACGCCCATCTCCCAGGCGTTGCGCGACAAGTTGCAGGGCTGCCCTGACTGGGGTGCTGTCGAGTGGCGGCAATACGCACCCTAGCAACAGCAGGTCAGAGGTGCTGTCGCGGGTAGCGGTATGGACCGTGTCTCGAATGGAAAACAGCGACAAGACTTTCTTTGAGTCACGCAGCACCAGCAGGCCAGCCGGCAGCGGCTCGCGTCCTTGGCCGCCAACGGGCTCGTACGACTCGTCCTCACCAGAGAGGTCCAGCAGCACCGGTCCCTCGATTCCTGCGGCATCAAATGCCCCCAGCGAAGTCATGGTGGAGACCGCCACCCAATTGACCGTATCGACCACCTCATTTATGCGCGGCAACCGCGCCTGGGCCCGGCCGAATGCACGGTGGATGAAGTTGGCGACCGAAGGCAGGTGCTTGCGCGGATTAATGCCCGCACGTTGGTAGTAGTTCGCATACGGCGCAATCGATGGGTGGGTCAGCAAGGCATCCTTGTCTACGCCAGTCCATGCTGCGCGGTTGGCCGACCAGTCAAGCCCTGCCCCATCGACGCTTCCCACGCCAGGCAGGCGCATTGCCAGGACCCTGGCGCCTGGAAACTGCACGCGCGCCGCTGCCGATACATCGATCTCGAATATCTCGTTCATTGCTCTTCCTCGAAGTGCAGGTAACTGCCTAAGCCGCAATCCCGGAGGGTGCCACCGGTCAGCAGGTCGTCCGCCGCTATCAGGATGTTGTAGTGGTTGGGAAAGTGGCATTCGTCAAAGCCAATGACCTGACCAATGCAGGTGTCGCCTAGCAACACCCGATCACCGCGCTCGATGACCCCGGCCTGCTGGATTTCGACGAAGCCGATGAAGCCGACCCGCTCAATCCGGTCGCCCGGCTCAGCCCCTGACTGGTCGGTCGTCACCACTTCGTGCAACTCGCCGCGCCGCACACAACGGGAGCGGTGCTCGATCAACGTCATGCCACGTGCTTGCTGAGTGTGATAGAGCAGCTTCACCAGCCTAGCCTCGAGCCTGGCCTTGGACGGCTGACGGGGCTGTTCAGCGAGCATCGCGGGCCTCCATGGCATAGGTAGCGCGCACCAGCCGCACCGCATCGACACCAATCGAACCGTCTTCGACCATGCCTTGGATGCTCCTGGCTAGATGGGCGATGACGCCCTCGTATTCGTGATAGAGGGACGTCTTGAAACCCACGCTGTCCTTGAGCAGGTCGACGATGACTTGGCGTCCGTCGGCGTAGTCGATCACCAGGTCTTTCTGTTCGCCGTGGGCATAGTCCCAGCTCAGTTCAACGCTCGCCTCAAGCCCGACCGCGTTGGTCAGCGTGACCAATGCCCCCATGTCGATCCCCAACGCATTTCGACGAACCTGCGCCCCAGTGACCTCGAGTCGGCCAAGCACAAAGCTCAGCGTGTCGTAGACATTCGGGCCATTGTCGGCAATGCAGCCGCCACCACAGGAGGCACTGTCCAAATACCAGGTGTCATGGCCGGCATGATCCTCGATGCGCTCGTGGTAACGCGCCCGAACATGCACCGCACCATTGAACAGGCCTTGCTTCACGGCATTGAGCAGGTGGGTGTTGTAGCGTCGGTGAAAGGCCGTGAGCAGCGTCAAGTTCAAGCGGCGGGCCATGTCGCGCAACTGCTCGGCCTGGTCCAGTTCGAGGGTCAATGGCTTCTCGCAGCACACATGCTTGCCCGCCTCCAGGGCAGCCATGCAAGCGGTGAAATGAAGATGGTTGGGCAGGTTGATGATCACCGCGTCGAGGTCCGGGTCGGCGAGCAAGGTGGTGTAATCGGTATGGCAACGCACATCCGTCGCCGCGAATGGCGCCAGCCGTTCGGGCGCCTTGTCGCACACCGCCACCAGCTGGCACAGGGTGCTGTCTTGCAGCGCCTTGAGGTAGTAGTGGGAGATCACTCCCATGCCGATGATGCCAAGCCTTATGGTCATGCCGCTGTCCTCGTGATTTGTGAAATACCGAGTTGTCCCGCGATGCTATCGAGCTGCTCCAACAGTGCGGCATCGACGGGAATGCCCTGTGCCAGGCGTTCGGTACGCACCCTCAGGTCAGGCGCGCCGGGATAGCTCAGCGGGTCGAACGCCGGATGCACAGGCGCCTGCGTGATGTGCTGGAGCAATCGGTCCATCGACGAGCGGAAACCTTCGCCAGCACCAAAGGCTTCGGGGGACAGGGCCAGGAAGAAGTGGCCGATGCTATTGCGCCCCGGGTTGCCAAGGTCCGCACCGGTCTGGGCACCACTGAGCACCCCACACAGGATCTCGACCATCATCCCAAGGCCCAAGCCCTTGTGTCCGCCCTGCTCCGCGTAAGCCCCGCCGAGCATCGGCAACATCGCGCTGCCGTCCAGGTACGCGCCAGGATCGCTAACCTCGCGGCCTTCGGCATCGTGAAGCCAGCCGGTGGGAATGGTTTGCTGGCGTCGAATGGCCTGTTTGATCTTGCCGCTGGCGCAGACCGTCGTGCTCATGTCCAACAGAAATGGCGCTGGCATAGCAGCCACCGGAGCCGCCAGGCTGATCGGGTTCGTCCCCATCAAGGGCGCCATACTGCCCAGCGGATGAGCGACGGGCTCACGACCCAGGTTGGTCATGGCCATGCCGATCATGCCGTGTTCCAGTGCCATGCTGGCGTAGAAACCTGCCGCGCCGAAGTGCGAACTGTTGCGCACCACCGCACAGCCAATCCCAAAGTCCCGGGCCTTGTCGATGGCCCGTTCCATGGCCTGCTGTCCCGCCAACAGTCCCAGCCCGCCGTCGGCATCAAGCGTGGCGCAGGCCCCTTGATCGCTGATCCACTGGCCGGTGGCGGCCAGGTTGATTTCACCGCTCCGGGCACCGGCGATATAGACATTGACCAGGTTGGCGATGCCATGGGTATCGTGGCCGTTCAGATCGGCATGCAATAACACGGGCGCCGCCTTCTGGGCCTGGGATGCGGTGAACCCGGCTGCCTTGAGGGCAGCCACAGTGAACCCATGCAGCTCGTTGGCTGCAATGCAGAAGAAATCCATAGCGTTTTATCCTTGCTTGAGAGTGTTTGCGATCGGCTCGGCAAAGCGGCGTAGCAGCCGCTTTACAGCAACTGCAAAGGTGTCCAGGTCATTGATCGAAACGTATTCTCGGGAGGTGTGCGCACCGTTGTCGGCCAGTGAGCCCGGCCCCCAGACGACGCTGTAGACGCCGTCGCCCTGAGCCCACATCGCATCGCAGGTGAAGGCCTGTTCGGCATCCGGGTTCGGCACGATGCCGGCCTCGCCCAACAGGCGCTGCAAGGCCACATGGTGGTTGTTCAGGACCGGCAAGCCGCGCTTGAGCCAACGAGCGCTGCAGGTGGTGCGCAGGCGTTCGACAGTCATGAGGAATGGCGGGCTTTGGGCGAAACGTGAGCCGCACTGCTGCAGCGCCTGGTCGAACGCTTGCTCCACCAACACTTCGGCATCGCGCGCCTGAGCGGCGCTGCGATAGGCAAAATTGAAGAGACAGTGCCCGCTACCGTAAACCCGGTTGTGGTGCATGCCGGTATGCAGACCGGCCAGGGTCATCTTCACCTGCAGCGCGTGCAACGGCTCTGCCAACTGGGCAGCCATGGCCTGGGCGATGAAACCCAGAACCAGCGAAGCATTGTCGCCCTGGTGCGGAAAGTCGTCGGTCGAATCCCTGCCGTCCATCCGTACTTCATACGTCATGGAGGTGGTAGAGGCATCGAAGTAACCGGCTCCCGTCGGTTCCACAAAGATGTTCAAACACCCCAGGTGACCCTGCTGGCACAGGTAGTGGGTGCCATAGACGCCCATGGCGCCCCCTTCTTCACCGGCCACCACCTGGATCAGCACGCGGATATCGTCCAGCACCTGCGGCTCTTGCATCTGCAATGCCTCCAGGGCTGCCAGCACCGCCAAGCCTGGCCCCTTATTATCCACCGCGCCGCGACCCTGTACGGCGCCGTCGAGCACCCGCACCGGCAGATGAGGTGACACAGTGTCCATGTGGAAATTGAACATGATCGTACGTTCCCGCGGCCCGTTGCCGATCTCCAGAACGCTATGCGGCTGCCAAGCCAGGAACTCGGGCGCCTCGTTCATCCGGCGTAGCACCGAAACCGGCACCCGCGCCTCATCGGGCAGGACGCCTGGACCGCTGAACACCTCGCGCATGCCGACTGTCTGCGCCCACTGGGCGAACAGGGTATTGGCCTGGGCAATGCACGAGGGCTGTCCGGTCTCCATCGGGGTCACGGTGTCGATGCGCAGCAGTTGCTCAAGCCGGTCTACATATTTATCCGTGAACAGCATGTCTTGCCTCCCTGCAGGATTGCAGCAAGTCCCGCGCATGCTCGGCATAGGCCTGATAGGTCCGCCTTTGTCGATGCGGGTCCGTAGCCGTCTGTTTGAGATGCGGGATCAGGCACAGGTGCGGCTCGATCGAAAACCAACCGTCGTAACCCTCGCCCATCAACAGCTCAATGCAGTCCCTGGCACCCACTTGCCCTTCTCCGGGGAAGGTGTAGTGCACTTCGTCCGATACCCAGCAACCATCCTTCAGATGCACATGCGCCACATGAGGAAGCACTTGGCGCAGGAATCCCAGGGCGTCATAGCCATAGCTCAGACCATTGCCGATATCGAACAGCAGCTTCAAGTGATCCGAGCCAACGGCATCGAGCAACTGCAGGGTCTGCTCGGCGCCCTGGCCGGCCCACCCGGCACAGTTCTCGTGTATCAGCACGACGTCGGCGTCTTCGGCCACTTCCACCAGACGCTTGAATCGCTCAATGACCGCATGCCGCCAGCGGGCCTCGTCCCAGCCACAATTGGGGTAGGACATGACACGGATCATCCGCGTCCCCAGACGCCCGGCCATCTGTAACAGGCATTGCAATTCGGCCCGGTCAGTCTGCCAGTCGGTATCGATCCTGCTGCCCCAATTGCCGATCTGTGAGGCCAGGACCACCACGTCCATGGACTGTGCGAGCAGCGAATCGCACATCGATACGCGTGATCGTTCCGACAGGTTGGCCAGCGGCACGCTGTCGACACTGCGCAGCTCGAGATGTCGCCAGCCCAGTTCAGCGTGGCACGCCAACTGCTCGGCCAAGGACGCGCAGCCTTCATCGGCGATTCCCGTGAGCTTAAATGACCTCGGCATGGCTGAACTCCTTCAACGCCTCGATGACGCGCGATACCTGCCCGTCGCTCATGCCGGAGCACAGGGGCAATGCCAGGCATTGCTTGCCCAGCAGACGCGCATTGGGGTAGTGCGCCGGCCCTGCGGACCATTGGACAAACGCCGGCTGCTCAGGCAAGGGCACAGGAAAATGCACGCGGGTCTGGATACCGCGCGCGGTGAGATGCCTGGCTAGCCGCTCACGCTCTGCACTGCGCACGACATAGGCGTGAGGGGAGAAATCCGGGGTACCGCGATGCTGGCCGAGCAACACGCCGTCGCTGGCTTCGATGGCTTCGTCGTAGGCCTTTGCAATGGCCTGCTTGCGGGCCAGGTGCAAGTCGTTTTCCCGCAACCGGGCCTGCAGCCAGGCGGCATTGGTCTCATCCATGCGGCTGTTGTATCCCAAGCGCTGGTGGTAGAAACGCCGACGGCCGTCCTGCCCATGATTGCGCAGCATCCGGAGGGCTTCCGCCACCTGGTCGTCGTCAGTAATCACCGCACCACCATCGCCGATACCGCCCAAGGGTTTGGCCGCAAAGAATGAATACACGCCAATGTCACCGAGTGTGCCTGCATGACGGCCGCGCAGGCGCGCCCCGAATGCGGTAGCACTGTCCTCGAGAATCAGGACATCCTCGGGCAATGCCTCACGCAACGCATCGATGTCAGCCAGGCCGCTGAACAGGTGGGCGACCAATACCGCCCGCGTCCGTGGGGTCAAGGCGCGGACGACGGCCTCGGCCTCGAGCACGCCGCTGTGGGGGGCAACGTCCACGAATATCGGTGTAGCACCCGCCTGCACAATGGATGAGGCGGCCGATACGTAGCAAAAAGCAGGTGTTATGACCTCATCTCCCGGCCCGATACCGGATGCAATCAGCGACAGGGTCAGGCCGGAGGTCGCAGAACTTACACAGACAGCGTGGCGCGCACCGACCTTGGCCGCCAGGGCTTGCTCGAAATCCTGAACCTGCTGCTTGAGAATGAAATCGCCTTGTTGGACCCGGGCAGCGAGAATCTCGAGTATCTGTGTCTGCGCATTGGGATAACGGCGTTGGAAATCCTGGTACTTGATCATGACTGGGCTCCGGCAGCGGCATAGAACTCGGTGATCGCCTGGCACACGCTGGCAACATCTGACGCACTCAGATCGGCATAGAGAGGAAGGCCCAACGCCCGGGTGGCGGCCCGCTCGGCGACCGGAAAGCGACCCTCGGCATGGGTTGGCCCGGCGCACACCGGCTGCAGGTGCAGCGGCAGCGGGTAGTAGGCCTCGACGCCAACCCCGCGCGCAGCGAGATGCTCGACCAGGCCGTCACGGTTCTGCGCCTCGATCAGGTAGACATAGTCGACGCATCGCTGGCGCGCTGCCCGAGGCAACGTGACCGGCACCTGCAGGTATTCACCCAAGGGCCCCAGGTGCAAGTCGTAGGCATCGCGAAGCGCGGCACGTCGTTCGATCTCCTGGTCCAGCTCGGGCAAGCGCGCCCTCAGCCATAGGGCCTGCAGGTCGTCCATTCGGCTGTTGTAGCCCAGGCACTGCGCCAGGCCGCTGGCATCACGGCCATTGTCGAGGATCTGTCGCACCCGCCTGGCCAGGTCCGCATCGCGGGTCAGGACCATTCCGGCATCGCCGAGCGCACCCAGGGTCTTGGTGGGGAAGAACGACAGTACGCCAAGGTCCCCGATCAGCCCGGCATGCCTGTCGTTCCAGCGCATTCCGATTCCTTCGGCGCTGTCCTCGACAACCTTCAGCCCATGTCGGCAGGCGATGTCCATCAACGCATCCATTTCGGCCATTTGCCTGAACAGATGGACTGGCATGATGGCTCGGGTACGCCGGGTGATGCAGGCTTCGATCAGGGAGCAGTCAATTGCATAGCTGCCAGGTTCGATATCGACGAACACCGGCGTCGCCCCCACTTGCAGGATGCAGGAGACCGAAGCGAAGAAGCTGTAGCAAGGCACGATGACTTCATCACCCGGGCCGATGCCCAACGCCATCAGACAGATGATCAGCGAATCGGTAGCGTTGCCGGTAGCGATAGCATGGGGCGCGCCGGTATAAGTGGCGATAGCCTGCTCAAAAGCCCGCACCTGTTGGTCATTGACCCAGCCGGACTGTCGATGAAACTCCGCCAGCCCCTCCTCCAGCAGCGGCAAGGCGCGGGTGAATCCTTCGGTGATCTGGAAAAACGGAACACTCATCGAACGGCCTCCTTGGCCATATGCATATTGATCGACGCCAATGCGCTGGCAGATGCAACGCCGCGGGCCTGCTCCAGCAGTTCGACAACCTGCTGGTTGAAGGCCACCGTGCCGCTGCGAGGCATATCGCCGCCGTGACCCTGCAGGTGGTTCCGGAAATAGCGGTAGTACTCGCCCACACAGGTGGTCAGGGGCTCGTCAGCGAAGATCTGGTGAGCGCTACTGCCACTGTGCTCGGTGTCGCATCTGAGCTGTGCGTAGCTGTCGTCGGCACCTACGGGGAAAAAACCTTCGCAGCATTCGCCACTTTCCAGTTGCAGGCGCACACTGCGTTGGCGGATCGGACTGGCAAGATCCGATTCGAGCAGCACCTCGATGCCTTGCTCATCGTGCCAACCGATGCTGCCCGCCTTCATGGCCTGGCGCAGCTTGCCTTCGACGCGCAGATCTTCGGTGTGCGCGTGAAACCCGGACGCCGGAGCACCGGCGAACAGCAACGCCAGGCTGACTTGATGCGGCATTTCAATGTCGAACAGGTGTTCGCCATGGCGGGTGAAAGAGCGCGAAAAGCGAGGCTTGTCATGGATGATGTGCACACTGCGAAGCGGCTGTTCACTGGCTTCCAGCCACCGGGTGAGCCGTGGAATCAACAGACTGTGGCCCCACACCGAAACCACCAGAATCTGCGCATCATATTGTTGCTCCATGGAACGCAGTGCCTGGGCCTCGGCCAGGTTCATCACCATGGGTTTCTCAATGATGATGTATCGGAAACCGGCCATAAGCGCCTCGTGCACATGACGCAAGTGCAGGGCCGGTGGCGTACAGATGTGCACGACACCTACCCTGCCCTGCAGTGCCGACGCCTCGGGTAGACAGTGCAGCATCACCAGGCCATCGACCAACCCACCGCCCAGCTCAGGGTCCACGACCGTGATGGTGGTGTCGACATCGGGCAGGCAGCCCTGCCGATGCAATGAGCGCAGGCTGGCCAGATGCAGGTTTCTCCCGCAGTGACCGAAGCCGAAGATGATTGAGCGCAGCATCGTCATACAGCCTCATCCGCGCCCAGCAGCCGACGGCTCTCCAGGCAAGGGTCAGCAGCTGTTAACAGACGTTCCCCCACCAGCGCAGCGGCAAAGCCGATGCGTTCTACCAACTGCATGTCCTGATGACCGGCAACACCGCTTTCCGCCACGGCGATAACCGAAGCAGGCAGACACTCGAACAATTGGGCGGAGCGGTCGAAGTCGACCTTGAAGGTATCGAGGTCGCGATTGTTGATACCTACTATCGACGCGTCGACCGATAGCGCCTGGTCGATGTCCGCCTCGTCAAAAGTCTCCACCAATACATCCAGCCCCAGCTGGTTCGCCAAGGTATGCAACCTCGCAAGGCTGCCGGGCGGCAGGCAGCGGACGATCATCAACACCGCGTCGGCGCCCAGTGCCCGCGCCTCGTAGACTTGGTACTCATCGACGATGAAGTCCTTGTACATCACCGGCAAGGTGATTTGAGGATGGTTGGCCAGCATGCCAACGACATGGGGCGCATTACCAAAGAACCGACTGTCGGCGATGACCGACAGGGCACTGGCGCCCCCGGCCTGGTACGCCATCGCCAACTGGAGTGGATCATAGTCAGCACGCAGCACGCCCTTGGACGGCGAGCGGTACTTGGCTTCGGCAATGAGCGAGATTCCCTCGCCTGCCAAGGCACCGGCAAAGTGACGGGGCGCTCGTGCGTCACGAATCCGCTTGAGCAGGGCATCGATACCATGCGCCTGCTTGCGTTGAGCCGTTTCCTGGACTTTGTATCTGACAATCTCTTCGAGCATGGATCGACCACCATCAATGAGTTTGGGATAGCGCCGGTAAGAAGGCTGCAGAGAAACAGTGCTGTTCCTCTGTCAGCCGGCGAGGAGCAAACCTAATGGCCGTGAAGGTTTAAAACCACCTACCCAATGGGGTAGGCAGGCGCCAGGATGCCATCGGCGATGGACCGCACCGACATGCGATGGCACTGGCCCTGCAGGCTTTCCAAGGGGATTTCACTGGGGTATAACAAACGTCGGGAAACGGCATCCGGAAATGGAGATTCGATGCGTACTTGGCTCGCAAACCTGCTGGCATGGACAAGCTCGGTCAAAGATGAGCAGGACTTGGTGAACGGCGTTCAACGTGTTGCCTGGGAGTTGGATTTCGAATGGTTTTCGTTCGGTGTCTGCACAGCCCTGCCTTTTTCCAACCCCATCATGCAGATGCGCTGCAATTTCTCGAGCACCTGGCAGCGCCGCTACAGCGACGCCGATTTCCTGCTTGTCGACCCTTCGGTACAGCGCGCGCGCGCCTGCACCACACCCTTTTTGTGGCAGGGAGAACTCCTGCGCAAGATGCCGCAGTTCTGGGAAGAAGCTCGCGCCGCAGGCCTGAGATACGGCTGGGCCTGCTCGCGTACCAATGCCTCGCGCCACCAGAGCATGCTGACCCTCGCCCGCGGCAGCTCTACGCTGGATGTGGCCGAACTCAATGCCAAGGAACTCAAGATGCGCTGGCTCGCCGAGACTATCGCGCCAGTGATGGAAAGGCTGCTGATCACCCCGTCCCATCAGGCCCAGCATTACCGGCTGACCGCACGGGAAATCGAGGTGCTACGTTGGACGGCCGATGGCAAGACGCAGGAAGAGATCGCGCAGATCCTGGCCATCTCCTTCGACACCGTCAAATTCCATGTGAAGAACGCCGTGGGCAAGCTCGGCGCCACTAACAAAACCGCAGCGGTGGTCAGGGCAGCCGTCCTGGGCATCATCAGTTGACCCCACATCTACCTCACAGGGAGCGTCACCGTGTTTCCAATGGACATCTGGTTCACCTACACCACAGCTTGCGTGCTGCTGGTCCTCTCTCCAGGCCCTGACAATTTGCTGGCGATAGGACGCGGGCTCAGCCAGGGTCGCCTGGCTGCCCTCGTGTCGGGCCTGTCGTCTGGCCTGGGTATCCTGTTTCACGTCACCACCGCGTCGCTGGGGCTCACGTTGTTGATCCAGACCTCGACCGTCGCCTTCTGGGTGGTCAAGTTGGTGGGGGCAGCCTACCTGCTCTGGCTCGGGATAAAGGTGCTGCGTTCCAGGAGCCTGGTGACCTTCGCACCCGCCGCGCGGCAGCCCCTTCGAAACATATTGCTCACAGGTTTCCTTTCCGCGGCGCTCAATCCCAAGCCAGGGTTGTTCGTGCTGGCGTTCATCCCTCAATTCATCAATCCTGCACTCGGCTCGGTCACTGTGCAGATGCTGGTCTACGGGTTCTGGTTCGCTCTGCTGACGGCCGTGGGATTTTCGCTGATGGGGATTTTCGCCACGCGCCTGTCGCAATACATTTGTCGACGCCCGCGCCTTGCCAACGGACTCAACCTCGGCGCGGGATTGACCTTCATCGTGTCAGGACTTTCCATCGCTGCTCTTAGCCAGAAATAACTGCGTTCGGTGGTGAGCCAGATGGCGTCGATGCGGATCATTAAGGGAGTTCACGGACAAAGCGGGCGCAGCCGTCAGGATCGGAAGTTGGCCATTTCACGGTGATCGATTGCTCGCCAATAATCGCCAACGTTTCCGCCTGCCGTTTGGGCGTAGCTCTCAACGGAACGAAAGCCGGCAACGCCGCTGGCGGCTGATCTCGGTAAAGCGGTATCCACTTGCGGATAACGTTGGCGTTGATGCCGCGGCTGATGGCAACGCTGGATAGGGTTGCCCCCGGTTGTAGGCATTCCTGAACAACCTGGGCTTTGAAGGGCTTCGGGTAAGAGCTTCGTTGGCGCATGGAAATCCGACGTGCTTGGTTATCTCATGCAGCGACAACTTATCTCGAAAGTGAATACGCCGAATCTTGCCCATCATTTCCATGCTGATCACCTCGACGCGTCCATACCGCCGAACTTGGCGCGCTACTTATAGAGGATCGCCAAGCTGATGCCGTGCTCGCGGCACAGCTCCGGGACTGGGCTGCCGACCTCAGTTTACTTAAGAATGGCAATGATTTGGCTGTCGGAAAAACGCGATGTCTTCACGCAAAATTTCCCTGATCCAATCAGGAGAAAATTCTACTTCCGACGAGTACGTGTTTCATGGGGCTAGTTCACATTACCAGTTTTCGGTCAGCGGCAACACTGTGTGTTCTGACAGGTCTAATTTCCGTCCTCCTTGTTATGGTTTGAGTCCAATTGATTAGCCGGACGACTAATCAACACTTTTAAAGGAGGAAACAGTGTCCCGACTATTCTCGCCGCTAACATTGCGCGGAACTACTATTCGAAATCGAATTGGTATGGCGCCCATGTGTCAATACCTGTCCGACGACTCGCTGGTGAATGACTGGCACAAAGTTCACCTGGGTGCTCGGGCAATTGGGGGGGGTAGGTCTTATCATCCTCGAGGCCACCTCTGTGACTGCGGACGGACGAGTAACACCCCAGGATCTTGGTCTCTGGTCGGACGCGGCAGTGCCAAAACTCAGGGAACTTGCTTCATTCTTGAGTGCGCAGGGGAGTGTTCCAGGCATTCAACTTTCCCATGCGGGTCGTAAGGCCAGTCGTCTAAGGCCTTGGGAGGGTGACCTTCCATTGCTCGCGGAGCAAGGAGGCTGGGAGCCTGTCGGGCCGAGCCCGATTCCATTTGCAAAAGGATATGCTGTGCCCCGTGAGCTGGATCTTTCGGAAATACCAGCGTTACAGGAGGCCAGACTCACTAGCCTGCCCCGAGTATGTCGCCCGTATAACGTCCAACCAATACCAAGAATTTTGTTTATCGTTGCCGCAGAGTGAACGCTCAGAAGGCCAACGCTGACATGATCACGGATTGCGGCACTTCAGGAAGCCGCGAAACATCACATGGCTACTCCGTGAATCCGCGATGTGAATTCAGTGTTCCCAAGCCCCTCCACAGCCCCGCCATTATCCCCAGCCCCTCTTGAACAATATCGGTCAACAGATGCTCATCTGGCGCATGCTGAGCACAGGCTGCGTAGGAATGAGGTATCCACAGCGTCGGTAACCCGAGGGAATGGGCAAACATATCGTTAGGGATAGACCCACCGATATTGGGCAGAACTACGGGCGCACGTCCAACCGAGCGAGAAATTGAAGCCATGGTTATCGAAATGCTCTCTGAGAATTGTCTCGATTGATTCGTATGCAGTTCATACGACAAATCGCATGGGGCAGCCGAAGTCGGCCATGTTTTTGAACTCCGGAGCCAAACGCCCCGTTAGCCACATCAACTCGACGTTGCGCTCGGCCTCACGCTCAAGCCGGCGACTGGACTGAATCCAATTGAGGTAGCCGTAGATATAGATCTTCCGCAAGACCGCTGGGTGGTGGCTGGCCGACCGGTTGCGGCAGGATCGACGCCCTCAAACCCAAGTGCGCCCAAGTCGAGTTCATCGACGAAAACGTCGACCACTCGCACTGGATTTTCTTCGGTTACGTAATCGTCCAGACACTCCGGCAGCAAGGTGACTTGCGTCCGGGCCTCGCCTTCAATGAATCGCTTCATGATCGCCCCTGTTACGACCTCGACGACGAAAAGGTTAGACGATTGCTTGCCCTTTCTCACAGCCTCCCCCAAAGAGAAAGTAAGCTTGCTCCTCATCTCGTGGCATAGCAGCATAGTGAGAATTTACTCCTTCGCTATCACCTATCCCGCACTTCCAAGGTCACCATGTCCATAAGTCTTGATGAGCTACTGAAAACCGTAGACGACGAACAGTCATTCATCGGCTTCATTGAAGCTCTAGGTATGGATTTCGCCGATGAGCGTTTGCTGGAAGAGAGCTCTCCGTCGTCTCCCTATGGACCGGGGGCGTTGGGATGGGAAAACGGCTCTATTGATACCTTTCTTGATGCTGCCGCAGCGTGGGCGACTGCCAGCTCACGCAGTTCCCCTTTGAGTGCCAGTAGATCAAACGTATGGCAACGCTGTGCGGCCATTCTGCTGGCTGGTAAATTTTATGAGTGAGCCCAGCCATTGCTGTTCGAAGGACTACGACCGAACAAAGGCTGCCGGTCGTGAAAATCCACTATCGGCTCATACTGCTTCAAACCGCAGGTCTTGAACTGCTCGGCGGTGTTTTCACACAGGCTGGGCCCGAAGTAGCCATGTCGACATGAGTGCAGACATTTTTTAGGCACAAAAAAAGCCACTCAGATGAGTGGCTTTTTTTGAATCTTGGAGCGGGAAACGAGACTCGAACTCGCGACCCCGACCTTGGCAAGGTCGTGCTCTACCAACTGAGCTATTCCCGCGTCTTGGTGTGGCGCATTCTATAGATTCAAATTACGCCGTCAACCCTTTGATTCAAAAAAGTTTTATTTCGGCTCAACATCCGTCCGCAGATGCGGCCAGGCGGCGCGCAGGTATTGGACCATCGACCACAGCGTAAGCCCTGCGGAAACCAGCAACAGCGCATAGCCCAACAGCACCCAGAAACTGAAATCCGAAGGGTTGGCCAGCAGAATCACCAGGGCGAGCATCTGCGCGGCGGTTTTCCATTTGCCGAGGTTCGACACGGCGACCTGGGCGCGGGCGCCCAGCTCGGCCATCCATTCACGGAGCGCCGAGACGACGATTTCGCGGCCGATGATCACCGCCGCCGGCAAGGTCAGCCAGAGGTTGCCGTGCTCTTGCACCAGCAGCACCAGGGCCACCGCGACCATCAGCTTGTCGGCCACCGGGTCGAGGAAGGCACCGAACGGCGTGCTCTGCTCGAGGCGTCGGGCCAGGTAACCATCCAGCCAGTCCGTCGCGGCGGCGAAGGCGAAGACCGAGGCGGAAGCCACGTAGCTCCAGTGGTACGGCAAATAGAACAGCAAAATGAAGATCGGAATGAGCAGGACGCGTAGAACGGTAATCAGATTTGGGATATTCATCGGCACAACTGGCTGCGAGGTTGACGGGCATTCTACTCGCTGTGCAGGTTTGCATAAATCGACTCAGCGAGCTTTTTACTGATACCGGGTGCTTTGGCTATCTCCTCGATGCTGGCACGAGACAGTTCCTGCAATCCACCAAAATGTTTCAACAAGTCGCGACGGCGCGTCGGGCCGACGCCTGCCACACCTTCCAGTGTAGACGTACGGCGCGTCTTGCCGCGACGGGCACGGTGTCCGGTGATGGCGAAACGGTGGGCTTCGTCGCGGATCTGCTGGATCAGGTGCAGCGCCGGCGAATCGCCCTTGAGGGTGAATTCATGGGCGGCATCGTTGAGATACAAGGTCTCGAAACCGGCCTTGCGCGTCGCGCCCTTGGCCACGCCCAGCAGGATCAGGTCGGGGACCATCAGCTCATTGAGCACATCGCGGGCCATGGACAACTGGCCCTTGCCGCCGTCCACCAGAAGGATGTCCGGCAACTTGCCCTCCCCGTCCTTGAGCTTGCCGAAGCGGCGCATCAATGCCTGGTGCATCGCCGCGTAGTCATCGCCGGGCGTGACGCCTTCGATGTTGTAGCGGCGGTAATCGGACTTGATCGGGCCTTCCGGACCGAAGACCACGCAGGACGCCACGGTCGCCTCGCCACTGGAATGGCTGATGTCGTAGCACTCCAGTCGCTGCGGCGGCTCGTCCAGGTTGAGGACATCGGCCAGGGCATCGAACCGCGCCGCCACGTGTTGCCGGTTGGCCAGGCGCGCGCCCAAGGCCTGCTCGGCGTTGGTCACCGCCAGTTGCTGCCAACGGGCACGGGTGCCGCGAACGCGGTGGCTGATGGTCAGTTCACGACCGCGAAGCTTGTCGATGGCTTCGATCAGGGCCGGGAAATCCTCATGGACCACATTGACGATCAACTCGGCAGGCAAGTCGCGTTCCGGACTGCTGATGTAGTACTGGCCCAGGAAAGCGGCCATGACCTCGGCCACGTCTTCCTCGATACCCACTTGCGGGAAGAAGTTCTTGCTGCCCAGCACGCGACCGCCCCGCACGCTGATCAAATGCACGCAGGCGCCGCCCGGGTTGATGAACGCGGCGATTACATCAACGTCACCGCTGCCACCTTCCATGCTTTGCTGGTCCTGCACGCGGCGCAGCAGGCCGATCTGGTCCCGCAGTTCGGCGGCCCGTTCGAACTCAAGGTTGACCGCCGCCTCCTCCATGGCCGCCGACAGTTCATCGGTCAGCGCATTGCTGCGGCCTTCCAGGAACATCACCGAGTGACGCACGTCCTCGGCGTAGACCTGCGGCTCGACAAACCCCACACAAGGCGCCTTGCAGCGCTTGATCTGGTATTGCAGGCAGGGCCGGGTGCGGTTCTTGTAGTAGCTGTCTTCACACTGGCGAACGAAAAACGTCTTCTGCAACAGGCTGAGGCTTTCACGAATCGCCCCGGCGCTGGGATACGGGCCGAAATAGCGACCCTTGGCCTTTTTTGCGCCTCGATGAATGCTCAGGCGCGGAAAGGCCCCGTCGGACAGAAACACGTAGGGGTAGGATTTGTCGTCCCGCAGCAGGATGTTGTACGGCGGGCGCCATTCCTTGATCAGCGTCTGCTCGAGCAGCAGCGCCTCGGTTTCATTGGCGGTGATCGTCGTTTCGATTTGCGCGATGCGCCCCACCAGGGCGGAGGTCTTCGGCGCGAGGCCGGTCTTGCGAAAGTAACTGGCCAGGCGTTTCTTGAGGTTCTTGGCCTTGCCGACGTAAAGCAGGCGCGCCTCGCTGTCGAACATGCGGTACACGCCGGGGCGACCGCTGCAAGTGGAGAGGAACGCGCTGGGATCAAACAATTCAGTCATGTTCAGGCGCTGGCATCGACCATGCCGTGGCGCACCGCCAACAGTGTCAATTCGACGTCACTGCTGATCGAAAGCTTCTCGAAGATACGGTAACGGTAGGTGTTGACGGTTTTAGGCGACAGGCACAGCTTGTCGGAGATGATCTGCACCTTCTGGCAACCGACAATCATCAGGGCAATCTGGATTTCCCGCTCCGACAGTGCGTCGAAGGGCGAGTCGTTGGTTGGCTGGAACGACTTGATCGCCAATTGCTGGGCGATTTGCGGGCTGATGTAGCGCTGCCCGGCAAAAACCAGACGAATGGCCTGGACCATCTCGTTCAAGCCAGCGCCCTTGGTGAGGTAACCCGCCGCGCCCGCCTGCAACAGCCGGGTGGGGAATGGGTCCTCTTCACAGACGGTCACTGCGACCACCTTGATGTCCGGGTGACTGCGCAGCAGCTTGCGCGTGGCTTCCAGGCCGCCGATGCCGGGCATCTTGACGTCCATCAGCACCACGTCGGGCTTCAATTCACGCGCCTTGATCAGGGACTCTTCCCCGGATTCAGCCTGGCCAACTACCTGCAGGCCATCGATGTCAGCCAGCATTCGTGTAATGCCCGTACGGACGAGATCATGGTCATCGACCACTAACACCCTAATCAAGCAGACACCTCACGATTTGGTCTTATTTGGGTTGCACGACACCTTAGCAAAAAAGCATCCCGCAGACCTAGCGCCAAGGGACAGATAAAAGTTACAACGCATCTTTATCGCCACGGTATCCGAGGCTTCAAGCACCGGCGTCTCGCTGCATCCTCAGGAAACACTCGTCCTCGCCGACGACCCGCAGGCCCATGCGTTCGTACAACGCCCTGGCCGGATTATCCTTGAATACGGTCAGGCGCAGCGCCGGCCGACGCTCCAACCCCATCAAGTCCCAAACCTGTCCGATCGCCCAGGTACCGGCGCCCTGTCCGCGAAACGCCTGGTCTATCTGCAATTCGCGAATGTACAACGCCCGGGCATCACGGCTGAGGCTGACAAACCCCAGCGCCTGGCCTGCCCGGCTGATGATCCAGTTCTGGCGAATGATCCAGGCCAGGTCGAACGCTTCGTCCTGCCAGAGCAAATCATGCCTGAGGTAATAAGCAAGCATGTTGTCGCAGGTCAGTTGCCGGGCGAAGTCGATATCCCCGTTCGTTGCGGCACGCCATTCGAAACTCATCAATACCTCGTTAAAGCTCTGCCACCGGCATGACTTGCCCGGCCCAGCCGTTGGCGTCGCGGCGAACAATCACCAACCACTCGCCCGTGCCCGGTGCTGCCACGAGCAGCAAACCGTCCGGGCCCCAAATGGCGCTGCGGCCAGCCGATTCCCAACCGCCCGTGACGCCGCCATGATTCGCCATCAGCACGGTCATGGTGTGATGCCGGGCATAGCCTTGCAACAAGGTCGTATCCGGCACGTAGCCACCCTCGGTGATCAACACCCCCGCGGCATACAGCGTCGCGCCCTGCCCGGCTGCCGCGGCCGCATGGCTGGCGTGGGAGAAATCAGCACACACCGCCAGCGCGATGCGATCCTGCCCCATCGTCAGCATCGAGCCACCATGGCCCGGGGCGAAGGCGACTTCTTCCCCCGGGTGCAGGTGCTGCTTGCTGTACACCCCGAGGGAACCGTCGGCGCCGAGCACCAGCGCGCCGATCAACACCGGGCCGTCCGCCGACAGCCGAATCGGCATGCCCACCACGGTGGTCAGACCGAGCGCTTGCGCCAAATCACGCAGCGGTTGCAGTACGGCATCCTCCGGCCGGACCGCCAGATCTGCCGCCAGGCCACGTTCGTAACCGGTGAGCGACAACTCAGGAAAGACCAGCAACTGCACCCCCTGTTCAGCGGCGGCTTGCATGAAACGCTGATGGCTGGCGAGATTGGCGCGAGTGTCCCCCGCAATGGAAATCGACTGGGCGGCGGCGAAGGTTGGAACGGTCATGGTTCATCCCTGGAAGGCGGTGCAAACCTGAAGTTTGTCATAAAGCCCTGCGGACTCAAGCCAGAGCGAACACTTACATGCCCCCGATAGAATTTTCTGATTGAACCGGCGCCCCGCCCTCTAGTAAGCTCGGGGCCATTCATCGGAGACAGACCATGTTCAACGCCCTCTCACCGCTTAAAACCGCCAGCGCCCCGCGCTCGGTTGCGGCTGCCCGGGCGAACAGCGTTCAAACTCCGGTCAGCTTTTATTTTGGGTATTGGTTTAGCCACTGGCGCGCCTGATACCCAACCGGCGCCCACTTTAAACGGGTCGCCTTCCAGAGTTTTCCAAACCCCCGGTCGGCCTCCCGACCGGGGGTTTTGTTTTTTTCAGGCCCCAAACATTTGCAGCATCAGACAACTTGAGGATTGAGCCATGAACTACGCCACTTATTACCGTTACGACAGTTTTTCCGCCTGGCGATTTACCAGCCACCGTTCGGGACAGCCTGCCGCCTCCGATCGGTCACCTACCGGTGGCAAGCCTCAATTGCGGGCCAATCCGGCCAATTGTCGAACACCCCACTAGGGCCGGCGCGCGGGAACGAACCCGCCACCCGTCCAGGAAGCCAAATCATGAATTCGTCCGTCTCCGCTTTGCCGCTGTCCACGCTCAATCCTGCCAACGAAGCCCTGACCCTGCGTCTGCCCAGTTCGTTGCAACTCAAGCAGCAATTGCCGCTCAGCAGCGCGTTGAGCCACCAAGTGAGTGCCCATCGCCAGGCCATCCGCGCGATCCTCGACGGTGAAGATGCCCGCCTGCTGGTCATCGTCGGCCCCTGCTCGATCCACGATCCGAAATCCGCCCTCGAATACGCCGCCAACCTGGCTCGCCTGGCCCACGAAGTGAGTGACAGCATGCTATTGGTCATGCGTGCCTACGTGGAAAAGCCCCGCACGACCGTCGGTTGGAAAGGCCTGGCCTACGACCCTGGCCTGGACGGCAGCGATGACATGGGCGCCGGCCTGACCTTGTCCCGGGCGCTAATGCGCGACGTACTCCAGTTGGGCCTGCCCGTCGCCACCGAATTGCTGCAACCCATGGCCGCCAATTACTTCGATGACCTGCTCAGTTGGGTCGCCATTGGCGCGCGCACCACCGAATCGCAGATCCACCGGGAAATGGCCAGCGGCCTGGGCATGCCGGTAGGGTTCAAGAACGGCACGGACGGCGGAGTCGGCATTGCCTGCGACGCCATGCGCTCTGCGGCCCACCCCCATCGGCATTTCGGCGTCGACAGCCAGGGGCATCCGGCGATCATCCAGACGCCGGGCAACCCCGACACCCATCTGGTGCTGCGCGGCGGCCATCGTGGGCCGAACTATGACCGCCAGAGCGTCTCGCAAATACACCACGACCTGACCCGCCTGGAGATACCGGCGCGGATCATGGTGGATTGCAGCCACGCCAACAGCGGCAAAGACCCGTTGCGCCAGCCCCAGGTTTTCAATGACGTGCTGGAACAACGACTGCAAGGGAACCGTTCCCTGATCGGCATGATGCTCGAAAGTCACCTGTTCGAAGGCTGCCAGCCGCTGGGCCCGTCGATGCGCTACGGCGTCTCGGTCACCGATGGTTGCCTGGGCTGGGAGTCCACCGAGCAACTATTGCGTGAGGCTCATCGCAAGCTGCAATGACTAATAGGTACTGACTGACCTGCTCGCGATAGTGGCATGTCAGGCGACATTGATGTTGACTGATACGACGCCATCGCGAGCAGGCTCGCTCCCACAGTTTTTGTCCCCGGGTGGCTGCTGGCGTGCGGCGATTGCTCAGGCCAGCTCCACTTCCCTGGGCTTTACCGTCGGCGCCACGTCGAAGCGATCCGCCAGGAACGGCGTGATGTCCAGTGGCAGGGGCTCATTGTTCACCAGTTTATCCAGCAGCACCCCGGTGATGGCCGAGGTCAGGATGCCGGTGCGAAAATGCCCGCAGGCGTTGAGGTAGCCCGCCACTCCGCGCATCGGCCCCAAGATCGGCAACTCATCGGGCGAACCCGGGCGCAGGCCGGCCCAGGTTCGTTTCAGATTGATGTCGATCAACTGCGGGATACAGCGCACCGCGCCTTGCACCAGCCCTTCGATTTCCGGATAAGTCGTGGTCACGTCGAAACCTTTGTCTTCAGTGGTGCTGCCAATCAGGATTTCACCGTTGTCTTTCTGCGCCACATAGCAGTCGCTGGTGGTCAGGCAGCCGTTGAGGATTTTCGGCATGCGCTCCGTCAGCAGGATCTGGCCCTTGACCGGTTTGACCGGAATCCGCACGCCAGTGGCCTGCTCGCTCAGGTCCGCCGCCCAGGCACCGGCCGCGTTGATCAGGGTTCGGCAGTTGAACGTCCCCGCCTCGGCGGTTTGCACCCCGGTCACCCGCGTGCCGCTGCGCAGCACCTCGGTCACATGGGTGTTGAAGAACAGGTCGACGCCGTTCTGTCGGGCGCCTTCGGTGTAGGCATCGGCCAGGCGGAACGGACTGACCTGGTGATCGCAGAGAAATTCCAGCGCGCCCAGGGCCTCATGGCTGACATTCGGCTCTGCCGCGCGCAGGGCCGCCTGGTCGAGCCAGCGCACCTGGTCGGCCAGGTGGGGAATGCAGGCGACGATGTGCTCAGCGTACGAACGGTCTTCCTCGTCGTAGATCACGAACTTGAGCCCGGTCTCCTCGAACTTGAAATCCATGCCGTGACGGTCGATCAATTCGCGGTGCAACTGCGGATACATTGCGTTGGACTGCAAGGCGAAATCGAAGAACGACTGGGGCAGGATGTGCGGGGTGCTGGCATCCACCGCCACAGCGGCGCCCTGGGTCTGGCGCTTGCGGTTGGCCGACATCATGCGAAAGAAGATCACCCCGCATCCCAGGCCCACCGACTCACCAATGGCCCACAGCCCACCCGCCGAAGCCCGGGTCGCGTTGCCGGGGCGCTTGGCGTCGATCAAGGCGATCCTCAGGTGTTTGCGCTTGGACAGTTGATAGGCGCACGAAGCCCCGATCACACCACCTCCGGCGATGACCACGTCATAATCCTTAATCATGGGAAACGGCCTCCGTGGCGACGTTCTGGAACGCTGAAAAGGGAATCGGATCGATAGGAAAACGTGGCCTCAGCCAACCGACGTCGGCGCGACCGGTGGCTTCGCGCAAGCGGTCGCTGCAATAGCCAACGCACATCCGCCCCTGGCAATCGCCCATGCTCACGCGGGTGCGCATCTTCAGGCTGGCCATGTCCTGCACGTCTTGCTCCAGCGCCCGGTCGATGTCGGCGCGGGTGGCGTGTTCACAGCGGCAGATCACCGTGTCGGCGGCCGGCAAGGCGGTTTGTCCGGCGCCACGCTGGGTGTAGCGATCCACGGCGGCGCGAAAGCGAATGATCCGCTGCAATTGCGCCTGGTAGCGTTCCCGTTGGGCCAGGGCCTCGGACGGATCGAGTACGTTGCGTTGCATCAGGATCGCCAGCGCTGCGATGCGCCCGCTGAGCATGGCCGCTTCACCGCCACGAATCCCACCCATGTCGCCGGCCAGGTGAATGTGCGCTTCGCTGCTTTGCTGCCAGGCATCGGACACCGCCCGCAAATAGCCGTCCTCGCTGAAACCGTGCTCCAGGCCCATCTGCTGGCTCAATTGAGTCCGCGGGATAAAGCCGTAGCCGACCGCCAGGGTCTGGGCCGGCACCTGCTCGGCGCGTTTGAGGTCGGGTTCCCAGGTCGTGGAGTAAGGCGCGACGGTGACGTGGCTCAACTCGCCCTCGCCGTCAGCCTGTACCACGCCCCAACCATAGCGCACGGGAATGCGATTGAGCTTGAGGTAGGCCAACATGCTCAGGCCATCGAGGAACAGCTGCGGCTTGTTCAGCAACGCCAGGCTTTCCTTGGCGATCCGGCCGAACGCGCAGGCTTCGAAGACCCCCGCCACCGCCACGCCCGAAGCGTGCAGTTGGCACGCCACCAGCGGCAGCAACGGACCGGTGCCGGCGATCACCACCGGGCTCGGCGGCCTGACCACGCCGCTCTTGATCTGCAATTGCAGGCCGCCGAGCATCATCACCCCCGGCAGCGTCCAGCCTGGAAACGGCACGCTGCGTTCGTGACAACCGGCCGCCAGGACCAGATGGGAATAGGCGACCTCCCCCAGGCGCTCGTCGGCATCCAGCGGCATCAGCGCCCGGAAGCCTTCTGCACCGATGACCCGGCTACTTAATCGCACGTCGATCAGGCCGGCGCGTTGCTGGAATTCACCGTGGAGTTTCTCCAGGGCGTCACTGTAGCGCGACCCCAAGTAGTCGAGGCTGACGCCATCGCGCAGCGGCCCGCGATACACGACGCCACCGAGGCGCGGCGCTTCTTCGAGCAGTGTGCAACGAACCCCGTGGGAGGCCAGCTCGATGGCCGTTGCCATGCCCGCCGGCCCACCGCCGACAATCACCGGATCCAGGCTCATGGCGCCTCCGTTTCGGTGATGCGGTTGACCCGGGTTTCGATCTGCATGCCAGGGCGCACCAGGGTCTGGCAGGCACGGCGCTTGTGACGACCATCGATCTTGACCAGGCAGCATTGGCACACGCCCATGCCGCAGTAGGCGCCGCTGATCTGGTCGTGGTCGTTGCGGGCCACCTGGCGTTGCCCCAGGGACTGGATGACGGTGAGGACGGTTTCGCCGTGGGCAGCGCTGACAGCCTGCCCGTCCAAGCGCACCGTCATATCGGTCTGTGCCAGCGGCTGGATATCGAATTTCCGGCGTAGAAGGTCTGAAGGTTGCATCATACTGCTCTTCCTTGAAGGTTCTGTGGGGGCTCGGCTCCTTGCGGCACACCATCACCGGTTCGCATCAGTGCCCGGCAGCGGCAGCGCGCCAAAGCAGGGCAACAGACGCCACATGATAGTGCGCACGAAATTTATGTTAGGGATTATTTGTGACCAAGTGTTGATCCAGGCCAGCGAATCGGCTCGTCGGCTCATGAACTTTTTTTCAGAAAGCCGACAGGTATTCTTTGGCAGAATGCTGCGCAATCGCTCCATTTTCTCTACAGGGTACCGCCCATGAACCGCATCCTGACCATCGAAGACGACGCCGTGACCGCTCGTGAAATCGTTGCCGAGCTGACCCGCAACGGCCTGGATGTCGATTGGGTCGACAACGGTCGTGAAGGCCTGGAACGGGCTGTCAGCGGCGACTACGACCTGATCACCCTCGACCGCATGCTGCCCGAACTCGATGGCCTGGTGATTGTCACCACCCTGCGCACCATGGGCGTGGCCACGCCGATCCTGATGATCAGCGCCCTCTCCGATGTGGACGAACGTGTGCGTGGCCTGCGGGCCGGCGGCGACGACTACCTGACCAAGCCGTTCGCCACCGACGAAATGGCCGCCCGGGTCGAAGTGCTGCTGCGGCGCAACAATGGCACCCGCGAGCCGGAAACCGCGCTGCGGGTGGCCGACCTGGAGCTGAACCTGATCAGCCGCGAAGCCAGCCGCAACGAACAACTGCTCAGCCTGCTGCCCACCGAATACAAGCTGCTGGAATTCCTGATGCGCAACAGCGGCCAGATTCTCTCGCGCATGATGATTTTCGAGGAAGTCTGGGGTTATCACTTCGACCCCGGCACCAACCTGATCGACGTCCACATCGGCCGCCTGCGCAAGAAAATCGACCCGCCGGGCCTGGAACCGCTGATTCGCACGGTACGGGGTTCCGGCTATGTCATTGCTGAACCCCGCTAAGGGCTGGCGCTCCTCCAGCAGTCGTCTGCTGGCGCTGTACAGTTCGCTGTTCGTGATCTGGAGCGCGATCCTGATGGGGGTGATGTATTACGAAGTGTTTGGCTACCTCGACAGCCTGGCCAAGCACTCCCTGATGCAGCGCCAACACCTGTTCGCGCGGATCCACGGCGACCAACTGGAAGACGCGCTCATGGCCAGCCTGACGCTGGACGAGCGTGGGGTCGACGCCTACGGGCTGTTCGATCCGCAATTGCGCCATTTGAGCGGACCGATCCAGCGGGTGCCCGCCGACCTGCCGCTGGACGGCAAGATCCACATGCTCGGCGGCTGCGTCGATTCCGATCAACCGGGCGTGCCTTCCGACAGCTGCGACGCGGTGGCGACCCGAACCCAAGACGGTCGCTGGCTGGTCCTGGCCCGGGACAACGGCTCGCTGTTCGCCGTGACGCGGATCATCTTGCACGCGCTGTTCTGGGGGGTATCGCTGACGATCCTGCCGGGCATCGCGGGTTGGCACCTGTTGCGCCGCCGACCGCTACGACGGATTCGCCAGTTGCAGGCCAGCGCCGAAGCCATCGTCGCCGGTGACCTGACCCATCGCCTGCCGTTGTCGAGCCGGCGCGATGAGCTGGACATGCTGGCGGCGATCGTCAATGCCATGCTCGAACGCATCGAACGCTTGATGAACGAGGTCAAGGGTGTATGCGACAACATCGCCCATGACCTGCGCACCCCGTTGACGCGCTTGCGCGCCCAACTTTATCGCATCCAGCAGCAAGCACCGGACGGCTCCGCCGAGGCCTTGCAGATGGACCAGGTGCTCGCCGAGACCGACACCCTGATGGCGCGGTTTCGTGGCTTGTTGCGGATTTCCGAACTGGAGGACCAGCAGCGGCGCTCGGGCTTCGTGCGCCTCGATCCGTTGCAGCTACTGCAAGAACTGCATGATTTTTATCTGCCGCTGGCCGAGGAAGGCGAACTGACCTTTATCCTGGAGGTGCCCGACGCCCTGCCCCTGCTCAATGGCGACCGGGCCTTGCTGTTCGAGGCCGTGTCGAACCTGTTGAGCAACTCCATCAAGTTCACCCCACCGGGGGGCACCGTGATCCTGCGCGGGGTCGATCAGGGCGACAGCACGCGCATCGAAGTGCTCGACTCCGGCCCCGGCATCCCCGAGGCCGAGCGCAAGGCCGTGTTCCGTCGCTTCTACCGCGCCGAGGGCAGCAGCCAGCACGGCGGATTTGGCCTGGGCCTATCGATCGTCGCGGCGATCGTCAATCTGCATGGGTTCACATTGGAAGTGGGTAGCAGCGAACACGGCGGCGCGCGGTTGGTGCTCGATTGCCGGGCGACGTTGTTGTAGACATAGGGCTGGAGCAACACCTGTGGCGAGGGAGCTTGCTCCCGCTCGGCTGCGAAGCAGTCGCAAAACCGATGGATAGGATTTGGCTGGCGTGTGCATCCGACAGATATTGGGGCCGCTGCGCGACCCAGCGGGAGCAAGCTCCCTCGCCACAAAGTGTGGTGTGCCAGATCTTAGTTATCAAGGCTCACTGCGATGCGGCGGGGTGTTTTGCAGCTCGTAGCGCAGCTCATCGATCAATTTGGCGATGCTCTCTTCCGAGCGGACGCTGTCGACACTCATGCCACTTACCACCAGGTCCACCTCACCGCTTTCACGGTGATACAGGCGCACGGTGAGGGTACCGTCACCATTGAGGCTGCATTCGCAGGCCAAGGGCGTAAAACTTTCTTCAAGGCGGGCACGCAAGGGGGCCAGATGGGTCATACGATGCACCTCAGCCCCGGGGGCGCAAATGAACGGTAGACAGCTCCGACCTCCTGGTCCGCATAGACATCCTGTCGCTCACGTATGGGGTTCGTTCATAGCACATTGAGGCGTATTCCTTGAGTGTTTCGTGGGGGACGCGGCATCACGGAGGATGTCGCACACTCACAGCCTAAGGAACCGCCCCCCCTTGCAAAACCTGAATTTGCACCAGCAAACCCGGTGCATTTGCACTGGCTATCATGGTGCCTTCATTCGCCATTCATTGGCGAACAAACCGCGCTCCCGCGCCCAGACAATCGCCTCGCTGCGGCTATGGACATCCAGTTTCGAATACAGTGTAGCCACATGATTGCGCACCGTATTAGGCGCAAGCTTCAGGCGCGCGGCGATTTCCTTGTCGGCCAACCCTTCACAGATGAGCCCCAGCACATCACGCTCACGGGCCGTCAGCTCGGTGAAGGATGCGCTGGGCACCTGGGCATTGATGCTCTTCACGTTGGCCAGTTTTTCAATCAGGGTCCGGCTGAACCAGGACGCGTCCTTCATCACCTCCTCGATCGCCGCCACCAGTTCCAGTTCCGAGCGCTTGCGTTCGGTGATGTTCATCAGCACCAGCAGGTAGCAGGGTTTGTCCTGGATAAGCACCGTGTCGGCAGCGACCTCACAGTCGATCAGTTCGCCGCCTTTCTTGTGCACCTTGACGTCGATGCTCGAGACAGCGGCGACCTTTTCCAGCCGAGCAAACAGCGCGACGCTGGCGGCCTTGTCGAGGAAACCGATTTCCTCCACGGTTTTACCCAACAGCTCTTCGCTGGCGTAGCCAGTGGTCTGGAGAAACGCTTCGTTGATCTCCAGCAGCTGTTGTTCGGCGCTGCACACCAACGTGGGCACGGGCGACAGGCGGAACGACTTGGCAAAGCGCTCCTCGCTCTGGCGCAACGCCGTTTCCGCTTTGCGGCGCGGCTCCATGTCCATGAAGGAAAACAGCATGCAGTCTTCGTCATGCAGGTCCAGGGGCTGGCCGGCGACGATCACCTGCTTGCTGGTGCCATCGGGCAATTTCAACTCAGCCTGCATTTGCGGAATGGTCGCGCCCTGCCCCAGGCGCTCGATGGCTAGGTCACGTTTCTCGGCGGCTTCGAGCACATCCAGTTCGTACACCGAACGCCCGATCACCTGGTCGCGGCTATAGCCGGTCATCTCCAGGAATCCCGGGTTGACCTTGATGTAGCGCAGGTCGCTGAGACGACAGATCACCGCTGGTGCCGGGTTGGCCCCGAAGGTCTTTTCGAAACGCTGCTCGGCGCTGGCCCATTCGGTGGCGTCGCTGAGGATCAGCACGAGCAGTTCCGGCTCACCATTACGGTCGGCCAGGACCATGCTGCGAATCCGATGCACCCAGGTGCGATCCGGGTCGGCCTTGGGCGTAACCTCCACCAGCACATCGCTGAACTCATCGCCACGGGCCACCCGGGCGATGGGGTAGTTGTCTTCGGTCAACGGATGGTTGTTGCGGTAACGCAATTGAAAACGCCGGGCGTATTGCCGGGCCGTGGTGCCCAGCTCATTGAGGTCCTCGACGCCGTGCATGGCCAACGCTGCGGCGTTGGCCCAGGCAATGGTCTGGTCGACCTCGATCAACATCACCCCGTCGGACAGCCCGGCAATGATCTGCAGCAATTGACGACGGTTGGTATCGGTGGTCGGGACTTGCTGATTCATTGGGTCTCCATGTGGTCAGTAGGTTTCAAGCATGGATGCGCTGAAAGTTACGACCACATGGCTTTGCAATAGTGCATCGGCCCCTTCAAGCCGCCATGCGTCCCTCGGCAATCGCCTGGGAGGCGGCCAGCATTGCTCGCAGCAGCACCGCGCAACCGGCGGCGAGGTCGTCCGGGGCGGCGTTTTCGATTTCGTTGTGGCTGATGCCACCTTCGCAGGGCACGAAGATCATTCCGGCCGGGCCCAGTTCGGCGAGGAAGATCGCGTCATGGCCGGCACCGCTGACGATGTCCAGGTGGGACAGGCCCAGCCCTTGGGCAGCGCCGCGGACGGCGTCGACGCAGCCCTGGTCGAAATACAGCGGCGGGAAATCGGCGGTGGGTTTCAAATCGAAGGTCAGGCCGTGTTGCCGGCAGGTGTCTTCGATCACTTGCTTGACCTCGGCGATCATCGAATCCAGGCGCGCCGGTTCCAAGTGACGGAAATCCAGGGTCATGCGCACCTCGCCGGGAATGACGTTACGCGACCCCGGATAGGCTTGCAGGCAACCGACCGTGCCGCAGGCATGGGGTTGATGACCGAGGGCCGCGCGGTTGACGGCGCCGACGATGAGCGAGGCGCCCACCAGGGCGTCCTTGCGCAGGTGCATCGGGGTCGGGCCGGCGTGGGCTTCGACGCCACGCAAGGTCAGGTCGAACCACTTCTGCCCCAGGGCACCCATCACCACGCCGATGGTCGTGCCCTCATCCTCGAGGATCGGCCCCTGCTCGATGTGCGCCTCGAAGTACGCCCCCACCGGATGCCCGCTGACCTTGCGCGGGCCGGCATAGCCGATGGCGTTGAGCGCCTGGCCCACACTGATGCCTTCGGCGTCGGTCTTGGCGAGGGTTTCTTCGAGGGTGAATTTCTCGGCGAACACCCCGGAGCCCATCATGCACGGGGCGAAGCGCGAGCCTTCTTCGTTGGTCCAGACCACCACCTCCAATGGTGCTTCGGTTTCAATGTTCAGGTCATTGAGGGTGCGCAGCACTTCCAGCCCGGATAGCACACCAAAGCAGCCGTCGAACTTGCCACCGGTGGGTTGGGTGTCGATGTGGCTGCCGGTCATCACCGGTGGCAGGTTCGGATTGCGCCCCGGGCGACGGGCGAAGATATTGCCCACCGCATCGATGCTGACGGTGCAGCCCGCCGCCTGGGTCCATTGCACGAACAGGTCGCGGGCCTGGCGGTCGAGGTCGGTCAGGGCCAGCCGGCACACACCGCCCTTGACCGTGGCGCCGAGCAGGGCCAGGTCCATGAGCGATTGCCACAGGCGGTCGCGGTTGATGTGCTGATGAGTGGATTGCAGGACGTCGAGGGCTGCGTTCATGGGGATCTCCTTCAGGCAGTTATCTCATTTCGACGCGGTCCAGTGTGGGAGCGGGCTTGCTCGCGAATGCGGTGTATCAGTCAGCATTGATGTTGATTGACGTACCGCATTCGCGAGCAAGCCCGCTCCCACAGGCACCGCATTCATCTGCTATTGCAGAGGTGACTTGGCGACCGCCGGGCTGGCCCCTTGCATACTGCACAACCCGTAATAAATCACCCCACCCAGCGCCGAGCCGGTGAACCAGCCGTAGCTGTAGAACCAACTGAACGCGTCGCTGCCCAGGGACAGCAGCGTCAGCACCACCGGCACGCCAAAGGCGATGAAGCCGTTCCAGTTCCAGGCCGGGTAAATGTCGTCGCGGTACAACCCGGCCAGGTCCAGTTGCTGTTTCTTGATCAGGAAATAATCCACCACCATGATCCCGGCAATCGGCCCCAGCAGGCTCGAATAGCCCAGCAGCCAATTGGAATAGACCGACTCGAGGCTGACCTCGGACACGATCAGGCCGAGTTTCTTCAACAGCTCATGGGCCATCAGCGCCAGCCCTACCAATCCGGTGAGCATCACTGCCTTGGTGCGGCCGATCAGTTTCGGCGCCAGGTTCTGGAAGTCGTTGGTGGGCGAGACGATGTTGGCCGCGGTGTTGGTCGAGAGCGTGGCGACGATGATCAGCACCATGGCCAGCGCCACCCACACCGGGCTCTGGATGTGCCCGATCAAGGTCACCGGGTCGGAGACGGTCACCCCCACCAGTTTCTCCGAGGCGGCGGTCATCACCACGCCGAGGGAGGCGAACAGGAACATGGTCAACGGCAGGCCGATGATCTGCCCGACGATCTGGTCTTTCTGGCTCTTGGCATATCGACTGAAGTCCGGAATGTTCAACGACAGGGTGGCCCAGAAGCCGACCATGGCCGTCAGCCCGGCAAGAAAATAACTCGTCACCCCGGCGCCTTCAGGCCGCTTGGCCGGGACCGCCATCAGTTCAGTCAACGAGACATTGGGCAACGCCCATACCAGCAGCCCCGCCCCCACCAGTACCAACAATGGCGCAGACAAGGTTTCCAGCCATTTGATCGACTCGGCACCGCGCAACACCACCCACAGGTTGATGACCCAGAACACCATGAAGCCGATTACTTCGCCGGTGCCGCCCAGGCTCTTCCAGCCTTCGAACACCGAGCCGAGAAACAAGTGGATCGCCAACCCGCCGAACATCGTCTGGATGCCGAACCAACCGCACGCCACCAGGGCGCGGATCAGGCACGGCACGTTGGAGCCAATCACGCCGAAGGACGAGCGCAACAGCACCGGAAACGGAATGCCGTACTTGGTCCCGGCGAAGGCGTTCAGGGTCAGGGGGATCAGCACAATGATGTTGGCGAACAGGATCGCCAGCAGCGCCTCGCCCACCGTCAAACCGAAATAGGCGGTGAGCACGCCGCCGAGGGTATAGGTCGGCACGCAGATCGCCATGCCCACCCACAGTGCCGTGATGTGCCATTTGTTCCAGGTTCGCTCGTGCACCTTGGTCGGCGCGATGTCGTGGTTATAACGGGGGCTGTCGAGGACGTCGCTGCCGGCTTCAAGCTCGAATAATCCGTCGCGCTCGGTCACTGTTGATCTGGTCATGTCCGCTCCACTGTTTTCATTATTTTTGCTCATCGACTGGCGATGGCCGGAGTACTTGCACGCGTGCTATCCACCACCCCGCCAGGCCACGACAGCACTCAATAACCGTGCCGAATAACACGCCGAGCTGACCGAATGATCGATATAACCCTTTCAACCTTTTGATGTTTAACGTTTAAAGCCAAGTGATTGCTTTGTTTCAGTCCCGGCTTTGCGACATTGAGGCTAGATGACCTTCACGCCCTGTCGAGTGGGAGATTCAAAGTGGTGCACCCCGCAACAACGCGAGGTGTCTGGCCCGCACTTCCAACGCTTTCAAGCCGCTGATTTACCATGACAAATCTCGCTCAAATAACGATCCTGTCAAGTGCGTCAAAATGGTGAGCAGACTCACCATTTTGGTGATTTTGTAAATTAACCCTTTAATTTCAACTAGTTAAATAACGCATAAGCTTATAAAAAATAATCTTGCTCATTTCAATAACTCCAGCTAGCGTCTAATCCTGACAGTCGTGACAAGAATGTAAACCGGCACGACTTTACCCACCGTGATGGATAAAACATAAAGAACCGGCAACAGTCGGTCATGCCTGCGAGGAACTCGGAATGTCTCTGTTGATCCGTGGCGCCACCGTTATTACCCATGATGAAAGTTATCGCGCCGATGTGTTTTGCGCCGACGGCGTGATCCAGGCCATTGGTCAAAACCTGGATGTTCCGGCCGCTGTCGAAGTGCTCGATGGCAGCGGTCAATACCTGATGCCCGGCGGCATCGATCCCCATACCCATATGCAGTTGCCATTCATGGGCACGGTCGCCAGTGAAGATTTCTTCAGCGGCACGGCGGCGGGCCTCGCCGGGGGCACCACCTCGATCATCGACTTCGTGATTCCCAACCCCCAGCAGTCACTGATGGAAGCCTTTCATCAATGGCGCGGCTGGGCCGAAAAAAGCGCCAGCGACTACGGTTTCCACGTAGCGATCACCTGGTGGAGCGAACAGGTCCGCGAAGAAATGGCCGAGCTGGTCAGCCACCACGGCGTGAACAGCTTCAAGCATTTCATGGCCTACAAGAACGCAATCATGGCCGCCGACGACACCTTGGTGGCGAGCTTCGAGCGCTGCCTGGAATTGGGCGCGGTGCCCACCGTGCATGCCGAGAACGGCGAACTGGTGTATCACCTGCAACGCAAGCTGCTGGCCCAGGGCATCACCGGGCCAGAAGCCCATCCGCTGTCGCGGCCGTCGCAAGTGGAAGGCGAAGCCGCGAGCCGCGCCATCCGCATCGCCGAAACCCTGGGCACGCCGCTGTACCTGGTCCACGTGTCCACCCAGGAAGCCCTGGACGAAATCACCTACGCCCGCAGCAAGGGCCAGCCGGTCTACGGTGAAGTCCTGGCCGGGCACTTGCTGCTGGACGACAGCGTCTATCGCCACCCGGACTGGCAGACCGCCGCCGGCTACGTGATGAGCCCGCCCTTCCGCCCACGGGGGCATCAGGAAGCACTTTGGCGTGGCTTGCAATCCGGCAACCTGCACACCACCGCCACCGACCATTGCTGCTTCTGTGCCGAACAGAAAGCCGCAGGGCGTGACGACTTCAGCAAGATCCCCAACGGCACCGCCGGGATCGAAGACCGCATGGCGGTGCTCTGGGACGAGGGGGTCAACAGCGGCAAATTGTCGATGCAGGACTTCGTCGCCTTGACCTCCACCAACACCGCTAAGATCTTCAACCTCTACCCGCGCAAGGGCGCGATCCGCGTCGGTGCCGATGCCGACCTGGTGCTTTGGGACCCGCAAGGCAGCCGCACGATTTCCGCCAAGACCCACCACCAGCAAGTGGACTTCAACATCTTCGAAGGCAAGACCGTACGCGGCGTACCCAGCCACACCATCAGCCAGGGTCGGCTGGTGTGGGCCGACGGCGACCTGCGGGCCGAGCGCGGCGCGGGGCGCTACATCGAACGGCCGGCGTATCCGGCGGTGTTCGATTTGCTGAGCAAGCGGGCGGAGTTGAATAAGCCAAGTGCCGTGAAACGCTGAAATCGAGGCCTTCGGCCTTCGCGAGCAAGCCCGCTCCCACACTGAATCTCGGGCAGGCACAGAATCTGTGTACACAACAGATTCCATGTGGGAGCGGGCTTGCTCGCGAAGGCGTCAGTCCAGACAACGAAAAAAACCACTGCCCACCAGAGGCAGCACCTCAAACACCGTGAGGCCCACTCCATGATCCAGCCCTTGAGTCATCTCCCCCATTCCCAGGAAGACCCGGCCACCCTCGCCGCCCGCTTCAGCGACCTGGCGCCGCCCCTCAACGCGCGCCAAGCCCACCTGGAAGCGTCCCGCTGCCTGTATTGCTACGACGCGCCGTGTGTGAACGCCTGTCCGAGCGAAATCGACATTCCCTCGTTCATCCGCAACATCCACCAGGACAACGTCCAAGGCGCGGCGCAGAAGATTCTTTCGGCCAACATCCTCGGCGGCAGTTGCGCTCGGGTCTGCCCCACCGAGGTCCTGTGCCAGCAAGCCTGCGTGCGCAACAACGCCCATGAATGCGCCCCGGTGTTGATCGGCTCGCTGCAACGCTACGCGGTGGACAACGCCCACTTCAGCGCGCACCCGTTCCAACGGGCCGCCGCCACCGGCAAGCGCATCGCCGTGGTTGGCGCCGGGCCCGCGGGGTTGTCATGCGCCCATCGCAGCGCCATGCACGGCCATGACGTGGTGATTTTCGAAGCCCGGGACAAAGCCGGTGGCCTCAACGAATACGGGATCGCCAAGTACAAACTGGTGGACGATTACGCCCAACGGGAGCTGGATTTCCTGCTGGAGATTGGTGGCATCGAAATCCGCCATGGCCAGAAGCTCGGCGAGCACCTGAGCCTCAGCGACCTGCGCCAGCAATTCGACGCGGTGTTCCTCGGCCTCGGCCTGGCCGCCAGCAAACAACTGGGCCTGAGCGACGAACAAGCCCCGGGACTGCTGGCCGCCACCGAGTACATTCGCGAACTGCGCCAGGCCGATGACCTCAGTCAGTTGCCCCTGGCCGACCGTTGCATCGTCCTCGGCGCCGGCAACACCGCCATCGACATGGCCGTGCAAATGGCTCGCCTCGGCGCCCGGGACGTCAACCTGGTCTACCGTCGTGGCCTGGAAGACATGGGCGCCACCTTGCACGAGCAAGACATCGCCAAGGCCAATCAGGTACGCCTGTTGACCTGGGCCCAACCGCAACAGGTGTTGCTCGATGACGCCGGGCATGTGCGCGGCATGCGCTTTTCCCGTACCCATCTGGAAAACGGGCGACTGGTCATCGGCGCCGAGACCTTCGACCTGCCCGCCGACGCCATTTTCAAAGCCATCGGCCAGGCCTTCGACGACAACGCGCTGGCGGACCCGCTGGCCCGGGAACTCAAGCGCCAGGACGGGCGGATCCTGGTGGACGAACACCTGCGCACCAGCGTTCCCGGGGTCTACGCCGGCGGCGATTGCACCAGCCTCGACCAGGACCTCACCGTGCAGGCCGTGCAGCACGGCAAACTCGCCGCCGAGGCGATCAACGCTCAACTGATGCTTAACGTGGAGGCTGCGTAAATGGCCGATCTGTCGATTGTCTTCGCCGGCATCAAAGCCCCCAATCCATTCTGGCTGGCCTCCGCGCCACCCACCGACAAGGCCTACAACGTCGTCCGCGCGTTCGAGGCCGGCTGGGGTGGCGTGGTCTGGAAAACCCTCGGTGAGGACCCGGCGGCGGTGAACGTGTCCTCGCGTTATTCGGCCCACTACGGCGCCAATCGCGAGGTCTTGGGCATCAACAACATCGAGCTGATCACCGACCGTTCCCTGGAGATCAACCTGCGGGAAATCACCCAGGTGAAAAAGGACTGGCCGGACCGGGCGCTGATCGTGTCGCTGATGGTGCCCTGCGTCGAAGAATCCTGGAAAAACATCCTGCCCCTGGTGGAAGCCACCGGCGCCGACGGCATCGAGTTGAACTTCGGTTGCCCCCACGGCATGCCGGAACGGGGCATGGGCGCGGCGGTCGGCCAGGTGCCGGAGTACGTCGAGCAAGTGACCCGCTGGTGCAAGACTTATTGCTCGCTGCCGGTGATCGTCAAGCTCACGCCGAACATCACCGACATCCGCGTCGCCGCCCGCGCGGCCCATCGCGGCGGGGCGGATGCGGTGTCGTTGATCAACACCATCAACTCCATCACCAGCGTCGACCTGGACCGCATGGTCGCCCTGCCCAGCGTCGGCAGCCAGAGCACCCACGGCGGTTACTGCGGCTCGGCGGTCAAGCCGATCGCCCTGAACATGGTCGCCGAAATCGCCCGCGACCCGCAGACCCAGGGCCTGCCGATCTGCGGCATCGGCGGCATCGGCAGCTGGCGCGACGCCGCCGAATTCATTGCCCTGGGCAGCGGCGCGGTGCAGGTCTGCACGGCGGCGATGCTGCATGGGTTTCGCATCGTCGAAGAAATGAAGGACGGCCTGTCACGTTGGATGGACGATCACGGGCACGCCAACCTCCAGGCGTTCTCCGGCCGTGCGGTGGGCAACACCACCGACTGGAAGTACCTGGACATCAACTACCAGGTCATCGCCAAGATCGATCAGGAGGCCTGCATCGGCTGCGGGCGCTGCCACATCGCCTGCGAAGACACCTCGCACCAGGCCATCGCCAGCCTCAAGCAGGCGAACGGCACGCATGTGTATGAGGTGATCGATGAGGAATGCGTGGGCTGCAACCTGTGCCAGATCACCTGCCCGGTGCAGGACTGCATCGAAATGGTGACGGTGGACACTGGCAAGCCGTTTTTGGATTGGAACCATGATCCGCGCAATCCCTACCATGTAACGGCTTGAAGTTTGAGGAGGCTGGGCTGGCCTCTTCGCGAGCAAGCCCGCTCCCACAGTGGATTGCTGTCGTTCACAAATATTGTGTTCACTGCAGATCAAGTGTGGGAGCGGGCTTGCTCGCGAAGGGGCCATCAGCCACATCACAAATTTCAGGCCCTCAACCAAACCCACTGCCATCCGAATCCACCAGCTTCGCGGACTAACAGTTCTGCTAGTAGACACCCCCGAAGAAATACCCGAGCCTGACATAACCCAGTCCACCAGCAAGAGCCCAGCCCATGTCGACGTCATCGATGAAGATACTGTGCCGCTACCAATACGACCCCCTGGATCGCCTGACCGGCTTGAAACCAGCGGAGCACCTGGACACGCAGCGCTTTTACCAGGACGACGAGTTGGTCAATGAGATCGAAGGCCAGGTGGAACTCACGATCCTTCGCCACGAAGCCCAGCCCCTGGCGCAACGCTTGCACATCGCCAATGTCACCGAGACGACGCTGCTGGCAACGGACCAGCAGCGGTCGGTTTTGCAGACGCTGGCTGGCACTGATACCCAGCCGATGGCGTATACCGCCTATGGTCATCGGCCTGCGGAAAGTGGTTTGAGCAGTTTGCTCGGGTTTAATGGTGAGCGCCCTGATCCGGTAACGGGGCATTATTTATTGGGACAGGGTAATCGAGCGTTTAATCCGGTGTTGATGCGGTTCAATAGTCCGGATGAGTTGAGCCCTTTTGGGGATGGGGGGATTAATGCGTATGCGTATTGCGGGGGGGATCCGGTTAATCGGTATGATCCGAGTGGGAATATTCCCTTCCACATTGTACTAAAATTGCAAGCCACGAGAGGATTCACAGCACCTACTGCATTAAATCGTTCGTCCAGAGCTATTGCCCGACCTGCTTCCCAAGCTTCCCACACAAAAACTATTATTCAGCCCCAAACTATTACTCAGCTCCTACAGAACCCGCGGGAAGTTACCGCCTCCTCAGCCCAAAACCAACCCACACCCCTATATAAAAATGGACAACCTAAACCACCCGAAGAACTTTCAACACATCCAAGCACGGTTTATACACGCAGATATAAAACTAAGATTAAAAAAATATCAGACGCTTGGATAGAACACGACGCCAAGAATCCAGGCGGCCCAGAGCTGGCTGATCCTGCTTTGATAAAATTGTTCAACCGGTATAAAGAAATACGTCACACCGAGGCGTCTAAAGCAACTACACTTGGCTTAAAACTTGAGGCCAGAGCTCGTTATTTGAAGCCAATAGACGCAAAAATCTCCCGATTGAGACTAAAGATCAATAAAAATCGCTGGGAAAATCTAAATAAAAAGCAATCCAAAGTTCGCACGCAACCATAACGAACCCAACTTCAACGAAGTACGCTACCGCGTATGACCTTGAGGTTACGGCTCCAACCCAATCCCCCGCAAAATTACACTGGTCACCGTCTGCACCGCCCGCTCGAACTGCATGTCCGACAACGGCTGGTGGTCGTTGAGGATATTGATCTGGTGGTCGAAGTCGGCGTAGTGCTGGGTCGAGGCCCAGATCATGTAGAGCAGGCTTGAAGGCTCCACCGGCAGGATGCGTTTGTCCTCCACCCACTGGCGGATTTTCGCTTCCTTCATCTTGGCCCAGTCATAGAGGCTGGCGTCCAGCGCCTCGCCCAGGGTCGGGGCGCCGTGGATGATTTCGTTGGCCCAGACTTTAGAGCCGTAGGGCCGGCTGCGGGAGTGGTTCATTTTGGCGCGAATGTAACTGCTAAGCACCACCCGCGGGTCGTCGAACATTTCGAAGCACAAGGCGTCCTGTTTCCAGACTTCCAGCAGGTCGAACAGCACGGCGCTGTACAGTTCGCTCTTGGTGCTGAAGTAGTAATGCAGGTTGGAACGCGGCAACTGCACTTCGGCGGCGATGTCGGCCATGGCGGTGCTGCCGAAACCTTTTTCGGCGAAGACCTTCTCGGCGGCCAACAGGATTTTCTCGACGTTACTGCGACGAATCTCGATCTTGTGATTGCCCATGAGGGCTCCCTGGCAACAGCGTTGGTCAAGACTAGCATTCACCCATCTTTGAAAACACCGATGCCGCTTGTGGGAAAGCTTTTGTGGCGAGGGAGCTTGCTCCCGCTCGGCTGCGCAGCAGTCGTAAAACCGGCTGGCGCGCTATCCCTGGAATACCGCGTCAGTCCATTTTGGGGCTGCTGCGCAGCCCAGCGGGAGCAAGCTCCCTCGCCACAAAAGCGGGTTTTGCGTTAAGTCGACTGGCGGGGTTCGACGTTATCCAGCGCGCGGTTCGCCAGCATTGCGCTCAGTTCGATCAGTTGCTGGATGCCCAGGGCAATGTGGCGCCTCGAGCCTTTCAGGTCGAAGGCCAGGTCATTGACCATGGCGTTGGCCGAGGCCAGGTTTTCGCTGAGGTTGGCGAGCAGGGTTTCGGTGTCGACGCCGTTGACGACGGTGAACAGTTGGCCGGGATCGGCTTCGGGTTTGCTGGGTTTGGGTTTGGGTTTGGGGTTGAGGTAGGAGTCGAGAATGCGGTCGGCGGCTTCGTCGAACGCTTTTGAGTTGGATGGATCAGTATCCGGTGGGTTGGGGGTTACTTTGAACATAGATGAAGCTCCGATGCATTTGATAAAGGAGCCAACATCCCTTTCGCTACCAAACGAATTAGGGTGGCGGCCATACGAAGGTTGGTAGACCGGGCATCGGAGCCGGCGCCTCCGAAGAGGCCCTGCGCATGGCCACCAAAAAGCGAAGTGCATGATCGCACTTGCAAGAGATGACGCTATGCACCGACACCAGGGCTACCAAACCCGATCACTGATTTCTCAGCGACCCGGAAACGATAAAACCCTGGCCCAAGGCGCACAAGCCGGCGGATTCTGGCGCAGTTGTAGGTAACGGCGCAAGACAACGTAGCCCAATCCCGAACAATCCTACGTCTGGATAAACACAGGCCTGTTTGGACTGGAAACAGGCTGGACAACCCAACCCTTGTGGCGAGGGAGCTTGCTCCCGCTGGACTGCGCAGCAGGCCCAAATTTCTTTGTTTCAGCACAAATTCCTGGGGCGGCTTCGCCACCCAGCGGGAGCAAGCTCCCTCGCCACAAAGAGCCCGCTCAAGCCTTCCGATCAGGACATTCGACTAATGTCTTAGACCAGTCATCGCACAACCAAGCACCCTCACCGCTACTCTCAAACCCCGTATCCACCCGGTGCCACCGCTTTCGATCCTGGCCTGCGCCAGCGACAGCCATTGCACTGCCTCATTTTGAAGCACACCCAAGTTGGATAATTCCGATAATGGCCAGTTGACAACGAGCAGCCGCTTCCAAATAATCACCGCCATGTTGTACGACGACGTATGACAAATAAAAACAACAAAAAGTAGGGAGCGCCATAGTGAGCACACGTGTCCGTTTTTCGCCCAACCATCGTCCAAACCGCCGTACCCTTCTGAGCTCCAGCCCCGCCCTGGTCCTGCTCGGTTGCAGCAGCCTTGCCGCGTTTCTGCCCATGACCGCCAGCGCCGAAGGCTTCGTCGATGACGCCAAGGCCACGTTGAACCTGCGCAACTTCTACATCAACCGCAACTTCACCAACCCGAACAACGCCCAAGGCAAAGCCGAAGAATGGACCCAGAGCTTCATTCTCGACGCCAAGTCCGGTTTCACCCAAGGCACCGTCGGCTTCGGCGTGGACGTGCTGGGGATGTACTCGGTCAAACTCGACGGCGGCCGTGGTACTGCGAACACTTCCTTGTTGCCGATTCATGACGACGGTCGCCCGGCCGACGATTACGGTCGCCTCGGCGTGGCCCTCAAGGCCAAGGTCTCGAAGACTGAACTGAAGGTCGGCGAATGGATGCCGGTGCTGCCGATCCTGCGTTCCGACGACGGTCGTTCCCTGCCGCAAACCTTCCGCGGCGGCCAGGTCACCTCCACCGAAATCAACGGCCTGAGCCTCTACG
>NZ_JABWRA010000120.1:0-1513 GCF_014268705.1 Pseudomonas sp. SWRI179
GAATGGCACTTACTTAACCTTCTTCGGGTGTCCATTCTTCCTGACCTCAGCCCTTGCTGATCGACGTGTTTTCATCAGCATGGGGTAAGGCTTGGGTCTTCGTTTTATGGCGCGTGGCTCAATCCTGCCAGGACGCTTTCCGACCCGTTTCAGGGCAATCAGCGCAAGCAGATTCAGCAGCCGATCCTCTTGCTCCTGAGCCCCGTACTGCCTCAACGCTAGGCACAGCTGAAGGCTATGCTTGAAGCTCAGTTCGCGAGGCAGACAGTCGGCTAGCAGAGCTGATTGCGCCATGAGCATCCGTATCAGGTTGTGGGCCAGCAAGTAGATCCACAACTCTTTGACGGCCATGCTCGGTGTCTTGCAGCTCAGAGCTTCAAGCCCCAGCGTAGTCTTGAGGTTGCGCAGATCCAACTCCACATGCCATCGGTCCTTGAACAGTGATTTGAGGGCAGCTTTTGGCACCTGCTGTGGACAATTCAGAGTGGTGACCAGGATTTTTCCACCGGCCTTCAACTCACGTACTGTCAGCGATTCAGGTGCCTCGTCGTAATAGGCCTGACTCATCCAGGACGGCTTTGCCTTGGGCTTTTTCAACTCAACCAAATGATCTTCCGACCCCAAGGGCTTTCCCAACTGAAAGTCCGTGCTACGCCGTCGAGCGCCATATTGTTCGAACACCCCGTCCACGCCTCGATGTTGCAATTCACACAACAAAAAGTAGGTTGCGTAGTAGGCATCGCCCAGCACGATGTCACCTCGTTCCAAGGTATCGAGCATGGTTCTGAGCAGCGTCTGCTCATCACCTCCTTTACCGCGGAAACGTCCCAACGAGGCATCCAAAACAGCACCGCTGGCGAGGCAAACAATTCCCACCATCCGGCAGATGGGAAAGCCCAGTCCGGCTTTCTGCCCACGAGATTGCGGATAGGCCTCTTGGTTGGCCGGCGTATCCGGCAGGGTAACTGTAGTGCCATCCACGAGGCGCACAGGTCGACCCATCCAACGCCATGCTGACGGAGCCCGGTTGCTCATTGATGAACCCGTGGAGCGCAACAAGGTTGAAACCATCTCCACCGGCAACCGCGCTCTGGCTTTGCAGTAAGCACCGGTATGAATGCTGTTGGGCTTCAACCCCTCGCAGGAGCGTCTGATAGAAAAATCATTCACGGCATTCTGACAGGAGCGATCGGCGCTCATCGCCTGGGACAAAAACAGGGAAAGTGTTTCGGTCGGGGGGAATAGCCGCTGGCGATGCTTGGGTATCGACGACTCGACACCCCGCAATAGCTCTGGATCGGTGAGCAGCTTGAAGAAAGCATGAGCATTGCTGTTCGTGGCGTGCTGGCGCATACGGTGCTGTTGATGTCGGACGATTTGGCGTCTACGATTCACTCGGGCTGTGTCCTTGCTTGATCGGTGTGTGTTCGCAACTATCACCGTAGACCAAGGCCAGCCTTTTTTCATTTTTTGCAGGCGTATCAGCTAGTTAGCCGTTAAGTAAGTGCCATTC
>NZ_JABWRA010000121.1:0-1273 GCF_014268705.1 Pseudomonas sp. SWRI179
AGATTACCTACACCGCCACCCTGACCAACCCGGCCCAGACTCCGGTGACCGTGACCTTGAGCAATGGCTCGGTCATCACCATTGCTGCTGGCCAAACCACCGGCACTGTCAACGTTGATACGCCTGCCAATGACGTCTACAACAACGGCAGCACCGTCAGCACCACCATTACCGGTGCGACCGGTGGCAACTTTGAAAACCTGGTGCCGAGCACTACGCCTGCGGTCACTACGATTACTGATTCGGCGGATACCACCGGCCTGACCTTGACCGCCAGCAACACCATCACCGAAGGCGGCCAGATCACCTACACCGCGACGCTGACCAACCCGGCCCAGACGCCGGTGACCGTGACCTTGAGCAACGGCGCGGTGATCAACATCGCTGCCGGCCAGACGACCGGAACCGTCAACGTCGAGACACCGGCTAATGACGTCTATAACAACGGCAGCACGGTCAGCACCACGATTACCGGCGCAACCGGCGGTAACTTCGAGAATCTGGTGCCGAGCACGACGCCTGCCGTTACTACGATCACCGATTCGGCCGATACAACCGGCCTGACGCTGAGCGCCAGCGAAACCATCACCGAAGGCGGCCAGATCACCTACACGGCGACGCTGAGCAACCCGGCCCAGACCCCGGTGACCGTGACCTTGAGCAACGGCGCGGTGATCAACATCGCTGCCGGTGCGACCACCGGCACCGTCGCCGTGGATACACCCGCCAACGACGTCTACAACAACGGCAGTACCGTCAGCACCACCATCACCGGCGCAACCGGCGGCAACTTCGAAAATCTTGTGCCGAGCACTGTGCCTGCGGTCACTACGATTACCGACTCGGTAGACACTACTACCGTGACGTTGACTGCTACACCAACCGTGAATGAAAACGGAACCATCACTTACACCGCGACCCTGACCGATGCCAATGGCAATCCGGTCACCGCGCAGAACGGTCCGGTGACGGTCACGCTCGACAGCGGCAAGACGATCACTATTGCAGCCGGCGCAAGTTCGGGGGCGTTGGATGTCGCTGTCGGAAACGACGTTTATCAAGGTCCGACCACCGTCACCGAATCGATTGCCTCGGCATCGGGCGGTAACTTGGAAGCCATCGCTCCAAACACCACGCCAGTTAGCACTGTGGTCAGCGATGTCAACGACACCACTACCGTGACGTTGACCGCCACACCAACCGTGAACGAAAACGGCACCATCACTTACACCGCGACCCTGACCGGCGCCGATGGCAAACCCGTCACCGCGCA
>NZ_JABWRA010000122.1:0-1098 GCF_014268705.1 Pseudomonas sp. SWRI179
GCGCAGTACAGACCGTGGGAGATTTCGCCCCTCCTCCTTTCACCCAAGCGCCGATAAAGAATGCTTCGGCCTGGATCGACGATAGAGACAAGCCTGCGCCTCTGGGTGACCCCTTCAAGTGTTCAAACCTTAGCCCGGAGGATTTCCAATGGCAATGCCGGTTTCTGTCACAAAGCCAATCGTGGGCGTGGATGTCGCCAAGAACGAGCTGGTGATCTATCACGCAGAGCTTGATGTGTTGGAAGCGATTCCTAACGACAAGGCGGCCATCAAAAGGTGGTTGAAAGTATTGCCGGGACCCGTCGATGTTGCCATTGAGTCGACCAATATCTATCACTTGGATTTTGCTGATCTGGCCTATGAGGCCGGTTGCACGATCTATATGGTGGGCGGTTATGAACTTCATCATTACCGCAAAGGCGTAAAAATACGCGCCAAAACCGACGCGCTGGACGCCAAGCTTCTGGCTCGTTACCTGAAGAACGAAGGGCATGAGCTTCATCCATGGGCGCCGCCATCTCCGTTGTATCGCCAGCTTCTAAGCCTTTTCCGCCGTCGTGCTGCCTTGGTTCAGGCTCGAGTCGCCCTGGTACAAAGCTGGGCGAACGAGCCACTACTGAAGACAGCTTTCGCCGAGCAAATCGCCGCCATGCAGAGGCTTGAGACATTGATCGAGAAGACGATCAAGGATCATCTGAAAAATGCCGGTTTGCTAGGTCAACTGAACCGTTGCCTGAAAGTCGAGGGCATCGGATTTTTGACCGGAGCTCGTTTGCTTACGGCATTTCAGCGGGGCGACTTCAAGAATGCAGACGCTTTTATCGCTTTCTTGGGAATGGATTTGCGAGTGTCCCAATCAGGACAAAAAGATGACCGGCGAAGCTTGAGCAAACGCGGCGACCCGGAAGTTCGTCGGCTTTTACACAACGCAGCCATGTCGGCCAGCCGTACGTCTGCCTGGAAAGGCTTTTATGAAAAACTAAGAGCTCGGGGCTTCGCTACCACGCAGGCGCTAGTAATACTGGCTCGCAAGCTTGCTCGGATCGTATTCGCTTTGCTGAAAGGACAAAGCGAATACCAACCAAAAGCGGCTTGAGG
>NZ_JABWRA010000123.1:0-1014 GCF_014268705.1 Pseudomonas sp. SWRI179
AGCCGCGCTGGGCCATGGATGGCCCTTCGCGGCGGCCCACGGAGCAATGCCGGAGTGAGGGCATGCCGAGCCCTAGCGAGGCACCGAGTGGAGGGGCAGGAGCGTTTTGCTTACTTTTGCGCTTCTCAAAAGTGAGCCGCTGTAAGAGCGGAACCATAAGTAGCCGTTACCGCAGCAATGGATATGTACTCGACAGCTGACAGGCCGCCATCGCGAGCAGGCTCGCTCCCACAGTGGAATGCGTCCATCCAATCGGCCGTTTTGCCGTTCGATAATCGCCCAAAACCCGCAAACGGCAATTGAACCGATCCCAGGCAGCCCTTCACCATCCCTCACACAAAACCAATAACAACAGGTTCGACGCCATGCCTCTGCGCCCCGCTCCGTCCGGCTGATCCTCGATCGTTTTAACCCTCCAGCTCCACCGCAATGTTCGTAACCCACGGTTGCGGCAACAACTCGCTTCGTCCACAAAAAAACAAGAGACAACGCCCATGAAGCCCACACAGCACCTGTTCCCCAGCCTCATCGCCGCCGCCCTGGCCAGCGCCGCCCTGCCCGTCCTGGCAGCGGAATCGGGATTCGTCGAAGATGCCAAGGCCACCCTGAACCTGCGCAACTTCTACCTCAACCGCAACTTCACCAACCCGAACAATGCCCAAGGCAAGGCTGAAGAGTGGACCCAGAGTTTCATCCTCGACGCCAAGTCCGGTTTCACCCAAGGCACGGTCGGTTTCGGCGTGGACGTGCTGGGCATGTACTCGGTCAAGCTCGACGGCGGCCGTGGCACGGCAGGTACACAACTGCTGCCGGTACACAATGACGGTCGCCCCGCCGATGACTTCGGTCGCCTCGGCGTGGCCCTCAAGGCCAAGGTCTCGAAGACTGAACTGAAGGTCGGCGAATGGATGCCGGTGCTGCCAATCCTGCGTTCCGACGACGGTCGTTCCCTGCCGCAAACCTTCCGCGGCGGCCAGGTCACCTCCACCGAAATCAACGGCCTGAGCCTCTACG
>NZ_JABWRA010000124.1:0-983 GCF_014268705.1 Pseudomonas sp. SWRI179
TGACACGCCTGGAACAGGCGTTGGATGCGTTGTTCGAATAATGTCGAGGCGGATGCAGGCCTCCGTGGCGAGGGAGCTTGCTCCCGCTGGGCTGCGTAGCAGCCCCAAAAGCAGCGACTCCACCAACCTGACACATCGCAATGCATATTTGAGGGGCTGCTGCGCACCCCAGCGGGAGCAAGCTCCCTCGCCACGGGGGATCGTGCACAGGGCGGGGGCTGTGCACACGGGGGCTGCGGCGGGGCTTTTCAAATATGGATCAAAGCCTTGAACTCCCGCTCCAGCTCCTTAGGGTCGCCCAGGTTCAGCTCTATCAACCGGCGTAAATGTGCGATGGAAGCCAGGTCGATATGTTCGCAGACGAAGCCCAGGTGACCATGGTCATCATGGGCCAACCGAACTTCCATTTTGATCTCCGCGTCAGGGCTCAAATGGATATCGGCCATGAAGGGTTGGTCGGGATCGCCAAGCCAGGGTTCGGGTTTTGTGATCAGCAGCCCCTTGAGGGATAAATCCAATAACTCCACCGGCCAGATAAACGGGCCCTGGCTCAGTTCGGTCCTGGCATGGAATTCAACTCGTACGAAGCGGCGACGTTCGCTCATTACGCATTCCCTCTGGAGATTCACTGACTATAGACCGAACTGGGAGCGCATCGTCACCGTTCGGCAACAGACAGACGAATGTCGGGTATGGCCTTTGCCCGGGTTAGCGCTAAACTCCAGTGGCTGTCTTTCTTGTCCACCCTGGCTGGAATATAAAAATGAAAAACAATAATAGCCTGCTACGCCATCTGCCCTGGCTACTGCTGGCCGTCATAGGCGCGAGCGCCCTGGGCGTCGTGGCCTTGCGTCGAGGCGAGGCGATCAACGCCCTCTGGATCGTCGTCGCAGCCGTGGCCATCTACCTGGTCGCCTACCGCTACTACAGCCTCTTCATCGCCAACAACGTGATGCAACTCGATGCGCGCCGGGCCACCCCCG
>NZ_JABWRA010000125.1:0-750 GCF_014268705.1 Pseudomonas sp. SWRI179
GCCGCGGCGTTCGCGGATCAGGTTGCCGAAGGCGTCGTAGTCGTAGTGGCGGTCGCCCTCCTTCAGCAGGCGGTTGCCCTTGAGGGTGGTCGGGCCGGGGCGGTCCTGCATCAGCAGGTTGCCGGCCGGGTCGTGGCTGAAGTGTTCCGGCGGTTCGCTGTGGGAAAAGTCGATGCGGGTCAGGCGATCTAGAGAATCGTACTGGTAGCTGCGGCGGTTTCGGTGGTCGGAAAGGGTTTGCAGGTTGCCCTTGGGGCTGTAGGTATAGTCGCGCCAGAGCAGTTGCTGCTGTGGGTTCTGCCACGCGGTCTGGGCCTTGAGGCGACCCTGTTCGTCGTACCTGTAGTCACTGAGCAACTGGCCTTGCTGGCGTTGCCGTTCGCGGCTGCCGTCAAAGCGGTGTTCGGTCAGGCGCGCGCCGTTGAGGTCGATGGCGGTCAGTGCGCCGCCCGGGGCGTGGTGGTAGTCGAGCAGGCTGTCGTCCGGCAGGCGCAGGTGGTTGAGGCGCCCGCAGGCATCGTAGCGATAACGCAGGGTGCCCCAGCCCTGGTGCTCAGTGATCAGCCGATCTTGAGCGTCGTATTCGAAGGCCAGCGGATGGTCGCTGCCGTCATCGACGTAGACCAGCCGGCCCAGTTCGTCGTAGCGGTATTCGATGGCCTGGCCGTCGGGCAAGGTCTTGAGTTGCAGCCGCCCGGCCGCGTCGCGCTGGTAGCGGGTGACCCATTGCGAACCGTCCTCGCCGTGCTC
>NZ_JABWRA010000126.1:0-747 GCF_014268705.1 Pseudomonas sp. SWRI179
CGAGTTACGCCATTTCACGTTGAGGCTCTTCAGCACACCGCTCTGCACGGTGTAGGCCAGTTCACTTTCGCGGCCCCATTCCTTGCCGTCGTCGACGGTGGCGGTGTGCACGTTGTCGCCGCTGATGTAGCGGTTCATCAGGGTCAGGCCCGGCACGCCGACAGCGGCGAAGTTGAAGTCGTGGCGCACTTGCCAGGATTTTTCCTTGGCGTTGTCGTAGCTGGAGTTGTAGCTGTCGTTCGCCAGGGTGCCGCCGCTGGTGCCGTTGACGCGCATCCAGGCATCATCGCCGCCGACTTTCTGCAGGCCGACGTAGAAGGTGTTGCCGCCGTATTTGGCCGAGAGCATGGCGAACGCGGTTTTGTTGTCCAGGTCGCCGGCCAACGCGCTGCCGTTTTCCTTGCCGGTGAAGTAGCCAAGGTTGGCGCCCAGGGTCCAGTCGCCCATGGGCTGGCTGTGGGTCAGGTTGAAATATTGCTGTTGGTAGATGTCGGACAGTTCCGCGTACCAGACGCCGACCTGGGTGCGTTTTTCGTTGAAGGCGTATTCACCGCCGCCGAAGTTGAAACGGTCGGAGGTGAACGCGCCGCGGCCGTTCATCGACATGTCTTCCATGCTCGCGTCGTTGCGCGGGCTGTTGCCACGGAACTGACCGCCGTAGAGGCTCAGGCCGTTGATTTCGGTGGAGGTGACCTGGCCGCCGCGGAAGGTTTGCGGCAGGGAACGACCGTCGTCGGAACGCAGGAT
>NZ_JABWRA010000127.1:0-713 GCF_014268705.1 Pseudomonas sp. SWRI179
GTCGTGACCCGTTCCTGCTGGATCAACTGGCTGAGGTAGGCCGGGTCGCGATGACCGTCCGGGCGGGCAACCACCAGGGTCGCGCCAGTGATCAGCGGCCAGAAGAACTCCCACACCGACACGTCGAAGCTGTACGGGGTTTTCTGCAAGACGCGGTCGTTCGGGCCAATCGGGAAGGCGTCCTGCATCCAGTGCAGGCGGTTCATCAAGGCGCCGTGTTCGTTCATCACGCCTTTGGGTTGGCCGGTGGAACCGGAGGTGTAGAGCACGTAGGCCAGGTGGTTGGCTTCGACGCTGATCGGTTCGAAGGCTTCAGCGTCTGGCAACGCATCCAGCGTCCAGGCCTGATGCCCGGCTGGCAGGCGCTGCATCCACTGGGCTTGGGTCAAGGTGACCTTGGCGTCGGCGTCCTCAATCAGGAACGCCAGGCGCGTGGCCGGCAACTCCGGATCCAGCGGCAGCCATGCGGCGCCGGCATGGACGATGCCGAGCAAGGCCACGACCATCTCCACCGAACGCTCCATGCACACCGGCACGATGCTGTCGCTGCCCACGCCGGCGGCGCGCAGGGCGCGGGCGACGGTTTGCGCCCGTTGGTCGAGTTCGGCATAGCTCAAACGCTGGCCTTCGAACACCAGCGCCGGGGCGTTGGGGCTCAGGGCCGCTTGCTGGCTCAGGGCGGTGTGCAGGTTGCTCGGGCCGCTGTAGTGACG
>NZ_JABWRA010000128.1:0-697 GCF_014268705.1 Pseudomonas sp. SWRI179
CGCCGGCAGCGATGGTGATGGTTTTGCCGCTTTCCAGCGTCACGGTCACCGGACCGTTTTGCGCGGTGACCGGCTTGCCGTCGGCACCGGTCAGGGTGGCGGTGTAAGTGATCGTGCCGTTTTCATTTACGGTTGGCGTGGCGGTCAACGTTACGGTGGTGGTGTCGTTGACATCACTGACCACAGTGCTGACCGGAGTCGTGTTCGGAGCGATAGCTTCGAGGTTGCCGCCAGTGGCGGTACTGATGCTTTCGGTGACGGTAGTTGGGCCTTGGTAGACATCGTTGCCAACGGCTACATCCAACGCACCCGAGCTTGCGCCGGCAGCGATGGTGATGGTTTTGCCGCTTTCCAGCGTCACGGTCACCGGACCGTTTTGCGCGGTGACCGGCTTGCCGTCGGCACCGGTGAGGGTAGCGGTGTAGGTGATGGTGCCGTTTTCGTTCACGGTCGGTGTGGCGGTCAGCGTCACGCTGGTGGTGTCGTTGACGTCGCTGACCACAGTGCTAACTGGCGTGGTGTTTGGAGCAATGGCCTCCAAGTTGCCACCGGATGCATCTTTGATCGACTCAGTGACGGTGGTTGGGCCTTGGTACACATCGTTGCCAACGGCTACATCCAATGCACCCGAGCTAGCGCCCGCTGCGATGGTGATGGTCTTGCCGCTTTCCAACGTCACGGTGACCGGACCGTTTTG
>NZ_JABWRA010000129.1:0-687 GCF_014268705.1 Pseudomonas sp. SWRI179
CATGCCGACGGCGGTGATGGCCCAGCCGATCAGCACCGCGCCGACATCGGCACTGGCTGCCATGTTTTGTGGCAGGGAAAAGATTCCCCCGCCGATCATTGAGCCGACGACCAATGCGACCAACGCACCCAATCGAAGTTTTTCGGGGGTATCAGACATATGCGAGACTCCAATGCAGGAGAAGAGAGTCAACAGACTAAGTCGATTTGAAAGTTAATTAGCTGATCTGGATCAGTGCATGACAACATTCCATTGTAATGAAGAACTTAAAGCGTCCGTTGGCGTGTTTAGATGCACAAAAAGCCTATTCCAGAGGCTTTTTGCAGGGGCGCTGGGTGATTGCGTTTCCGTAGGATATTCACGCTAGTTGATTTCCACTGAGCCGCAACTATTTTGTAGGTGGCTGTCCTGGTATTTTTATTTAGCGCCATTGAATAGTGGCTGATAAATAAGACAACGGACTTTGCAATGCGCGCGTTATTCAAAAACGCTATCGGCTTTTATTTAATTATTAAATAGCGAGGGGAAATGTCGCCACCGACTGAAAAGTTGCCACTGGGCGCGTTGGTCGCACTGGTGGTGGGGTCGATGATCGGTGGTGGGATCTTTTCCCTGCCGCAAAACGTCGCGGCTAGGGCCGATGTCGGTGCGGTACTGATCGGCTGGGCCATCACCGCTGTCGGCATG